>JAPUKG010000116.1 GCA_027295775.1 Pseudomonadota bacterium | reverse complement strand
CAGTTCTTGATGTTCATGGGCGTCTGAAATAGACGTCTGAACTGGGCGTACGAAATAGACGTCTAAAAATGGGCCTATGAAAGAGGCGCCTGAATCAGTCGGCGTCACCCACGATGATCTCTCCCCGCAGCCGCTTGATCGCCTGGTTGTGCGGCGAGCTCATGCCCTGATTCGGCCGCTTCACCAGGTATTCATAGCGGCCCGGCTTCAGCTCGCAGAAGCTCGCGAACTCACCTGGATGGATCGGCGCCGACTTCAGCTCGTCGTCGACGTTCGAGAAGTTCACCAGGCTGTGGCAGCTCATATTCCGCGCCCCCTCGCGCTCGAACACGATCTGCGTCGGGGTCTTGGAGTAGCTGATCCAGGCCACCAGCTGCCCCTCCTCGAGGGTCACCATGCGGGGACTGAGAGCCTGGTCGGTGATCAGCACGACCTTGTGGCTGGACTGCCGATAGGACGGATCCAGGCTGGGGATGCCCGGCTTGTCGTAGGGGAGGTCCGTGGGCCGGGTGTCCTCCGAGCTGGCGGGAGCCGCTGCGACCAGCGTTGCCAACACGATCGCCAGGGGGGCGGCGAGGCTGCGGACCCGCCGCAGGTTCACGGTTGCGTTCGACATTGCGGCCGATCCTCCTTGCCTCGCAGCTTATATCAGATTCGACCCCAACTTAGGGGCCGATTTCCGTGTCCCGGTACGAGCTTCGGCGCCCGCCTGCCGGCCCGGGCGGACCCGCGTCGGGCTCCCCGCCAACGACCTGGCCATGAGCCGTAAATCCCCGAATCAGAGTGACTTTTCGTCACTCTCGGGCGTTGAAATCGCTGCCTCCCTCCGTTAGCGTTCCGGCGCCACAGCCGGGCCCCGACGCAGATCATCGCAGCGGGGCTTCCGCTCGACCCTGCCAACTCCGGAGGCGTCTCCCCCCATGAAGGTCTTGGTGTGCCTAAAGCAGGTGCCGCACTCGGATGCTCGCCTCGACATCCGCGACGACGGCGCCTGGATCAAAGACGACGGCGTCAAGTTCGAGATCAACAGCTACGACACCTACGCCCTGGAGCAGGCGCTCCGGGTCAAGGACGCCGGCGAGGCGGAGGTGGTGGTGGTCTCGATCGGGCCGGACCGCGTCACCCAGGCGCTGCGCACCGCGCTGGGCATGGGTGCCGACCGGGCCGTCCACGTGAACGATCCGGAGGCCGAGGGCTCGGATCCCCTCGGCGTGGCGAAGATCCTGGCCGCGGTGGCCGCGGAGGAGAGCCCCGACCTGATCCTCACCGGGTTCATGTCCGAGGACGGCAACTTCGCCGCCGTCCCTCCCATGGTGGCGCGGCTGCAGGGGATTCCGTCGGCGACGGCGGTGGTCCAGTGCGAGATCTCGGACTCGAGCGTGCGCGTCGAGCGGGAGCTCGAGGGCGGTGCCATGGAGGTCGTCGATCTCGAGATGCCCTGCCTGATCGCCCTCCAGACCGGCGCCAACCAGGTCCGCTACGCCTCCCTCAAGGGGATCATGCAGGCCAAGAAGAAGCCCGTGGACGCGAAGACGGTCGCGGACCTCGGACTCGCGGGGCAGGTCGGGGCCAGTGCGGTGAAGGTCGTGATCGAGAAGATCTACCGGCCCGACAAGGGCGAGGGCGCCGAGATGCTGGAGGGCTCCACCGGCGAGGTCGTCAGCCAGCTCGTCGGAAAGATCAAGGAGCTCGGGCTCCTGTAGGCCCGCGGAGGAACCACGAACATGGGCAACATCCTCGTCGTCGCAGAGATCCAGAAGGGCGAGCTCCGCGAGGCCAGCTACGAGCTCCTCACCCAGGCCCACGCGGTGGCCGGCGCGGGCGACGCTGGCCGGAAGGTGCGCAGCCTGGTGATCGGCAGTGGCGTGGCAGACGCGGCAGCCGAGTTCGCCGGAAAGGGCGGCGGAGACACCTACCTGGCCGACGCCGAAGGCCTGGCCGCGTACAACGTGAACGGCTGGGAGGCGGCCATCCTGGCCGCCGCCGAAGCGGCCGAAGCAGACCTGATCCTCCTCTCGAACACGCCCAGCGGCTGGGACGTGGCGCCCCGGATCGCCGCCGCCCTCGACGCGGCGTTCGTGAGCGACTGCTTCAAGATCGAGGCGGACGGAGACGGCCTGGCCCTGTACCGGCGGGTCTTCAACGGCAAGCTCGACGCCAAGCTGTCCGTTTCGGGGGCCGGGCCGGTCGTGGCCACCATGCAGCCCGGTGCCTGCGCCGCCTACGAGGGCACGAGCCAGGGTGCCACGCATCCGGTGGAGGTGAAGCTCGACGGGGCCAAGGCGGTGTTCGTGGAGGTGAAGGCGGCCGAGTCCAAGGGCGTCGACCTCACCAAGGCCGACATCATCGTCTCGGGAGGCCGCGGGGTGGGCGATCCCGAGAAGTTCACGGAAGTGATCCAGCCCCTGGCCGACGCGCTGGGCGCCGCCATGGGGGCGTCTCGCCCCGTGGTCGACGCCGGCTGGCTTCCCCACGAGTACCAGGTGGGGTCGTCGGGACAGGTCGTGCAGCCCAAGCTCTACATCGCCTGCGGGATCTCGGGGGCCATCCAGCACCTGGTCGGGATGAAGACCTCGAACTTCATCGTCGCCATCAACAAGGATCCGGACGCCCCGATCTTCGAGGTGGCGGACATCGGGATCGTCGCCGACCTCTTCGAGGTCGTCCCCGCCCTGACCAAGGCCGTTCAAGAAGCCAAGGGCGGCTGATCCCTGGAGATCTTTCAAATGGCGTTTGGTCGCGAGCCCGAGATGGCGTTTCATCTCGGGCTCGCTTATCTTCAGGCACGAACCAATCCCCCCAACGCGGTTTCTTTCATTGACACTCCCCGTACGCGGGTCTAGAAGAAATCTGGGGTCCTGCACGCAGCGCTTTCGTCGTCGCTCTTCGATCTTGACGTTGGTCCGCTGGTTGTAGTCGGTTGGGTTGGACAATCGTTCGCACCTACATTCCTTGAATGCGCTGAAGGAAGCGGGCCCGGAGGGGGTTCCGATTCCGCGTCGGATTGCTTTCATCAATGAAAAGGGCGGGAGCGGGAAGACCACGCTGGTCTCCAACGTCGCCGTCTACCTCGCCTGGCGCCGGGGGCGCCGGGTTCTCGCCATCGACATGGATCCCCAGGGACAGCTCGGCAAGGTGCTGGGCCTGGAGGTGCGACGGCCGCGACGCAGCGCCATCGAGCTGCTTGTCGATAGCGTGCTGGGCGAGGGTCCCCGCCCCGAGTCGCTCGACGCGCCGCCCGAGCCGGGCCTGCCCATCGTCGCGACGCGTTTCCCGAACCTGGACGCGATCGTCTCCAACAAGTCCCTGGCCCTGTTCCCCAGCTGGACCGGCGCGGGAGCGGAGGAGAGCGACCCGACGGGGCGCCTGGCTCGCAGCCTGACCGAGACGCCGGGCGCGCTCGACTACGACTTCGTCCTGATCGACGCCCCGCCGTCCTTCGGGCCCCTCACCCTGAACATCCTGCGCGCGGCCAACGAGCTGGTCGTCCCCGTGCCCTTGACCTACCTCGCCATGGACGGCTGCGCCGAGCTGATGCGCTCGGTCGACATGGTGCGCCAGCGCTACGGCAACGAGGACCTGCGGCTCACCATGGTCATCCCCACGTTCTACCGGCGGACCCGGCTGGCCAACGAGATTCTGGAGAAGCTGAAGCAGCGCTTCCCGAAGGAGATCGCGCACACGGTGGTCGGCTTCCACGTGCGGATCGACGAGGCCCAGTCGCGCGGGCAGTCGGTCTTCGAGCACGCGCCGAGCGATCGCGGGGCCAAGGTCATGGCCGCGCTGGCCGAGGAGCTCGAGGCGCGCGGCCGGCCCGAGTTCGGAGCCGCTCCGTGAGCGGAGAGACCCGCGTGCCCGAGGACGAGCGAGCCTCCGGCGCCCAGGCGAGGAAGTTCGTGGCCCTCGGGAGCGATCCCTTCGAGGACGCCATCGAGACCGACCCCTTCCTGGACGGCCTCTCGCTGCTGGGCCTGGAGCCGGCGCCGGTGCCGACCGCGTCGCGCTTCGAGCGTCCCGCAGCCGAGGCGCCCGTCCGGCCCGTTCCCAGCGCGGCCCGGCCCCAGTCCGCGCCCACTCCGATCCTGCGCCGGCATTGGTCCTCGACGCCGCCCCTCGCCGAGGTCGAGCTGCCCGAGCCCGAGGGGTGGCTGGAGCGAACCCTCGGTCCCGAGGAACGCCGGCGGCTGGCCGCCCTGACCCACCTGGTCGAGGGCGAGGGCGCCTACGACCGGTTCGGCTTTGCTCCCGAGGTGATCAAGCGCGCCTTCCCGTTCTTCTTCGGCCTCTACAAGCTCTGGTTCCGGGTCGAGAGCCGAGACCCCCAGAACCTACCGGCCGAGGGACCCGCGATCCTGGTGGGCAACCACGGGGGGCTCCTGCCCTTCGACGCGGCCATGTGCGTGATCGACGTGCTGATGCACACCGACCCGCCACGACTGGCCCGGACCATCGTCGACCGCTGGGCGGGAACCCTCCCCTGGGTCAACGTGTTCTACGCCCGGGTCGGCCAGGTGATCGGAACCCGCGAGAACTTCGCGGACCTGCTGGCGGACGGTCAACTGCTGCTCGTCTTTCCGGAAGGCATGGACGGCATGCGCAAGACCGTGACCCAACGCTACCGACTCCAGCGCTTCCGGGTGGGCTTCATCGAGCAAGCGCTCCGGCAGAGCGTTCCCATCGTGCCGATCGGCATCATCGGCAGCGACGACCAGTCACCCATTCTGCACGACTTCCGCCCGCTGGCGCGCCGGCTCGGCCTGCCGGTGCTGCCGATCACGCCGACCTTCCCGTGGCTCGGCCCCCTGGGACTCGTGCCCTACCCCGTGCGCTACCGGATCGTCTATGGCGAGCCCCTGAACTTTCACCAGCGCTTCGGACCCGAGGATGCCGGGGACTCGCGGCTGGTCCAGTACCTGGCAAAGCAGGTGCGACGCGCGGTGCAGCTCCTGGTGGATCGCAACCGATGAGCCGCCGTGTGCTCGTCCCGGGACGCCGCCGATGAGCCGCCGTGTGCTCATCACACACGCGGACGAGCCGATCGGACGACGCCTCACCAAGACCCTCTACCACGACGAGGAGGTGGAGCGCATCGTCGCCCTCGGTCAGGGGCGGCCACCTCGCTCCTTCGACAGCTTCCTGAGCGGGCCGGGTCGGCGGCTCACCTACGCCCGGATCGACCTGGCCAAGCACCGGCCCGTCACGGACCTGTTCCACTCGCCGTCGCTCCGGGAGGCGCGCATCGACTCGGTCATCCACCTGCCCCGACACGGGCCTCCGTCGGCGCCGCCGACCACCGGGGAGCGCCCGCTCGTGGCAGGCGTCGCCGAGCGCACCGCCGAGGCGCGCCTGGTCCTCCAGCACTGTCTGGAGTCGGGCGGCATCCGGAACCTGATCGCGGTGGGCAGCGCCTTCGTCTACCGGCTGGCGCCGGGCAACTCCAATCGCTTCACCGAGGAGAGCGAGCTCGACCTCGATCCGGAGGTGCCGCCCGAGATCCGATCCTGGATCGACTGCGACATGATCTTCCACGGCGAAGTGCACAACGAGAATCTGGACGTCACCCTGCTCCGGGTTCCGACCATCGTCGCTTCGGGCGGCTACGTCTTCATGAACCCGTCACTCAGCAGCGCGCGCGGCCCCCGGGTCCGACCCCTGGGCTTCGATCCCATGTGTAGCCTGGTCTCGGACAAGGACGTGGTGCGCGCCGTGCGCCTCGCCCTGCACGCCCGCCGCTCCGGTATCTTCAACATCGCCGGGCGAGAGGCCATCCCGTTCTCGGTCCTGGCCCGCTGGACCGGCACGCCGAGCTGGCCGATCCCGGGCAGCCTCCTGCGCGCCGTCTCCCGGGCGGTCGAGCTGGTCGGCGGCGAAGACGTTCGCTCCGCACTGGACGGCCCGCACCTGCGCTTCGGCTTCACCCTCGACACCTCCCGAGCCGAGCACCAGCTCGGCTTCCGTCCGGGCTACCGCATCGGCCTCTCGAGAGCCGGCGACGGGAAGCTCCGAATCGAGACGGCTCCCGCGTAGCGGTTCGGGACGCTATCCTCGCGGCCCTTCCCCCACCGCACACGCAGGATCCCGATGGCAGTCGACACGTCCCAGTTCCGCAACGGCCTCAAGATCGAGCTCGACGGCTCGCCCTTCGTCATCACCTACTTCCAGCACGTCAAGCCCGGCAAGGGTGGCGCCTTCGTGCGCACCAAGATCAAGAACCTGCTGACCGGCAAGAACGTCGACCGCACCTTCCGGGCCGGCGAGAAGTTCCAGGAAGCCGACGTGGAACAGCGCCAGATGCAGTACCTGTACCTGGACGGCGAAAACCTGGTGTTCATGGATAGCGAGAATTACGAGCAGCTTCCGATCCCGGCCGACGTGGTCGCCGACGCCCGGAAATTCCTCAAGGAGAATACCGAGGTCGACATCCTGTTCTGGCGGGGCAATCCCATCAACATCGACCTCCCGTCCTTCGTCGAAGTCGAGATCACCCAGTGCGACCCCGGCCTCAGGGGCGACACGGCGTCGGGGGCGACCAAGCCCGCCACTGTCGAGACCGGGGCGGTCATCCAGGTTCCGCTCTTCATCAAGGAGGGCGAGCGGGTCCGGGTGGACACCCGCACCGGCGAGTACTCCGAGCGCGTCAACTAGGGCCGTGTCCTCCAACGCGAACGGCGCGCCTCCCGTGCGGGCCGTCGTGTTGTCGGGAGGAGGTGCGCGCGGCGCCTACGAGGCCGGCGTGCTCCGCTTCCTCGTCGAGGGACTTCCCCGGGAGACCGGCATCCAGCCGCGCTTCGACATCCTGGGCGGGACCTCGGTGGGCGCCATCCACGCCTGCTTCATGGCCGCCACCGCCGACCTCGGGGAGGAGCGCGGGCCGCGCCTGGCCGCGATCTGGGAGGACCTGAAGGTCGACGAGGTGTTCCGCTTCACGGCCTCGGACATCATCGCGCTGCCGCGCAGGATCCTGGGCGTGCGCCGGGTCGCGGAGCAGCTGCGTGCGGGGCAGCGTCCGGACCGGCTCTACGGCCTGCTCGACACCAAGCCCCTCGAGCGGCTGGTGGTCGGGGGCATCCCCTGGAAGGGGATCCGCAAGAACCTGCTGGCCGGCCGGATCCAGGCCGTGTGCGTCGCCGCCACCCAGATCGCCACGGGCCGGGCGCTGGTCTTCGTGGAGCGCAAGGAGCGCGAGCTGCCCCCTTGGGCCGACCAGACCCACATCCGCATGCAGTCGATCCGGCTCATGCCGGTGCACGCACTGGCCTCGGCGGCCATCCCCCTGCTCTTCCCCGCCGTGCGCGTGGGCGCGCGCTACTACGCCGATGGCGGCCTTCGCCTCAACACCCCAATGGCCCCGGTGGTGCGGCTCGGGGCCAACCGCATCCTGGTGATCGGCCTCTCCCACGCAAGCGGCGGCGACGTGAGCGAGGCGCTGGCCCAGCAGCGCACCGAGGGCTTCGCCAACCCCATGTTCCTGTTCGGCAAGGTCTTGAACGCCCTGCTCTTGAGCCCCATCGACACCGACCTCACCCGGATGAACTTCATCAACGAGATCATCGATGGGGGCAAGGAGATCTTCGGACCCGATTTCCTCGACCGGCTGAACACCGCCCGAGACCGGCCGATCCAGCGGATCCACAGTCTGGTAATCCGGCCGTCCATGGACCTGGGGCGCATGGCCGGGGAGATCCTGGGCGGCCAGCGCGGCAAGCTCGAGCTCTCGCCCTTCCTGCGCCTGTTCATGCGCGCGTTTGGCACCGGCGCCGGTCCGCGGGAGTCCGACCTCCTATCCTACCTGCTCTTCGACGCGGACTATGCGAGGCCCCTGATCGAGCTCGGCTACCAGGACGCAGCGGCCCGCTGCGAAGAGCTCGCCCAATTCTTCTCGGACTAGTCTTGCGGGCGGGCTAAGCTGGGCTCGATGAGGGGGGATCAGCTCGCCCGGCAGTGGCAGCTCATCCAGAGGCTGGCCCGCAGCCGAAGCGGCGCGGGGCTGGACGAGCTCGCCGAAGAGCTCGACTGCGTGCGGCGCACGGTCTACCGCGACCTCGACGCCCTCATGTACGCCGGCTTCCCGGTGGTGAGCGAGAAACGGGACGGACGCGTCTACTACCGATTCCTCAACAGCTTCCGCCTGGGCGACGTGCCGTTCACCGCCGACGAGATCCTGGCGCTGGCCTTTGGCGAGGACCTGCTGCGCACCCTCGAGGGCACGGTGTTCCACGACTCCATCCGATCGGCGCTGGCCAAGATCCGCGCCGGTCTCGGGCCGCAGCTCAGCGGCTACCTCGAGCGGCTGGCCGAGTCGTTCCGGGTGCTCCCGGGCCCCCACAAGCGCTACGCCGAGTACCGCGACACCATCCGCGCGCTGAACGACGCGGTCCTGGAGCGCCGCACCCTGCGCATGCGCTACCGCACCGGCAGCACCGGCGCGGAGCACGAGCGCGAGCTCGACCCGTACCGTGTCTGGTACCGAAACGGCGGGCTCTACGTGATCGGCCACGATCACCGTTCCGACGAGATCCGCACCTTCGCCGTGGACCGGATCCTCGAGCTCGCGGTGGGAGAACGGCACTTCGAGGTACCCGCGAGCTTCGACTTCGACAGCTACACCGCCTCGGCGTTCGGCGTCATCAGCGAGCCCGCCGTCGTCGTGCGCATTCGCTTCGACGCGCGCTGGCGCACCCACGTGGCGGAGCACACCTGGCACCCCAGCCAGAAGCTCGAGGCGCACCCGGACGGCGGCATCGAGCTGCGCATGGAGGTCGGCGGCATCACCGAGGTCATGAACTGGGTCCTGAGCTTCGGCGGCGGTGCGGAGGTGCTGGAGCCGGCGTCGCTGCGCGACGCGGTCGCAGCGGAGCTGCGCAAGGGCGCCGCTCGGTACGCCTAGGAGAGCGACTCTCGGAGAACTCGAGCAGCCCCTAGTCGACCTCGGGCAGCGTCGACCTCGCCTCGGCACGCATGTCCGTCATCATGCCCAGCCGCTTCCAGTCGTCCCGGGTGCGCTCGGTGATCAGCCCGAGCTTCACCAGGTTCGGAACCACGGTGTGCATGTAGACCATGCTGTTGAACTCCGCGAAGTTCGGCATGGTGGTGGCCATGCGCACGGTGCTCTCCGGGTCGATCCCGTACTTGGGTCCGAGCAGGCGGAGCATGTCGAGCTGCTGGTTGGCGTTCAGCGTCTCGAGGATGTTGAAGGCCCAGTCCTCCATCTCGTCCATCTCCTCGGGCTCGGCCTCGCGCACGATCCGGCGCATGGCGAGCACGCCGAATGCCGCGTGCCGCGACTCGTCCTGCTCGACCCGGCGCAGGAGATCCGAGAAGAAGGGGTTCTTGCTGTCGTGGCGCATCATGTCCATGATGCCAACCGCCATCCCCTCGAACAGGGTCTGCATGCCGAGGACCTTCCGGTTCATGCCCTCGGCCTCGAGCAGCAGGTCGAGCAGGACCTTCAGGGTGGCGCCGATCGGGTAGATGGTCCCCATCTTTCGCGACAGGAACTTCGCGAAGACCTCCACATGGCGAGCCTCGTCGGCCACCTGGCTGGCCGCATACCATTTCTGGTCCATCTGCTCGCAGACGTTGGTGAGCTGACCGCAGATCTGCAGTGCCGCCTGCTCGCCGTGGAGCAGCTGGGAGATGGAGAAGTTGAGCTCGTCGAAGGCCGCGGCCTTCTGGGTGGCCTCGTCCTGGCCCATCATCTTGGTGATCTGGGCCAGCATGGACGTCTCGGGGGTGAGCACCCACTCGTCCTTGCTGACGGGCGCGCTCCAGTCCAGGTCGGTCTCGGCGTTCCACTGGTTGACCTTGCCCTTCTCGTAGAGGCGGCGCAGCTCCGCGACTTCCTCTCCGTACTCCCAGGTCCAATGCACGTTCATCGGCGTGTCGACGTCGAGCTGGTCGCGCAGACGCTGAATCTCCTGCTCGTCCACGAAGTCCACGACCTCGAAATCGCCCCACTGCTTGCGCTGCCCGGAAAGGATCTTGCCCATCTGGTTCTCTCCTCAATGAGTCGGATCGGCCGTCAGCCCGCCGATCAGGAAGTGGACGACCTCGCGACGTCTGCGCTGGATCGCTGCTGCGGCGAAGATGGGGCCGCCGGTGACGGCCTCCCCGATCTCGCCGGACGCAAAGTGATAGACCGTCGCCCCGATCATGGTCTGGGTGGCGTCGGTGACCGAGACCGGCTGGAAGATCTCGAGGTCGATCCCCTGCTGGACGATCGCCTGGTAGGTGCCGAGGATCGACATCACGATTCCCTCCACCTCCTGGGCCTGCGGCTCGAGGTCCTCCGGGAAGTCGTCGTCCTCGAAGAGGGCGCGCAGCAGGAGGCGCGCGCTGTTCGGGTGCTCGGCCAGGGCGTCGATCAGCGCCTCGACCCACGCCGGGAGCTTCTCCGCCGGCCCGCTCTGGGAGCGGATGACCGGCGCGAGCCGCTCCTGGATGCGCTCGAGCACGGTGCGGAGCACCTCCAGATAGAGGTGGCCCTTGCTCCGGAAGTGGTGGAACAGGGAGGACTTGCCGAGCCCGGATCGGTCGGCGAGCTCGCGAAGGCCGACGCCCGCGAAGCCGCTCCGCGCGAACAGCGCCTCGGCGACCTCGAGGATCTTCTCGCGGGACGTGGGCTCGTGGCGTTCGACCAAGGGGCTCTCCTGGCTCTGGGCCGTCCGAACGGTCGGTCGACAAGACCGTACCGACCGATCGGTCTGGCGTCAACGGAAGAATCGACCGAACCGAGCTTGGACCTGAACGGTCCAACGGACCTGGAATGTGGGCAGGCGAGCCGCGATCAGCTCGCTATGGTCCCGCCGCCCCTCGGTTCCGCGCCTCGGCCGGATCGGGGAAGGGAACTCCTCGCAGCCGGGAATCGGGAAAAACGGGACGTGCCTTCGATCGGGAGCGTGGCCTAGCCTTGCGAAGGGAGGGTCTTGCCGGCCTGCTCCTCGCGGTCGGGCTGCTCGCCGCCCCCGCGGTCGCCCAGCCCGAGCCGGAGGAGTCGCCCGGACAGCTCCCGCCCGCCGAGCCGGCCCTGGACGGCCCGGTCTTCTGGGTCAGCCAATTCCTCGTCCAGTACCGCGAAGGCGAGGGAGAGGGCGAGCGCATCCCGCTCGACCAGATCCTGCCCATCGAGGTGGAGCTCGGGCGAACCGCCACGGGCTACGTGGCGGCCCGTCCCGGCCTGCCCGTCGAGACCCTGCGCATCCCCGCTCCGTCGGTGCAGGCCCGCCCGTACCACGCCAGCGCCGTGGCCAGCATCGACGAGCAGGTGCTGGACGCGTTCCGGCGGCGCGGCCTGTCGGGCGTGACCGTGGAGCCCCACGAGCGAGATCTCGACCTGGAGAACGAGCGCGACCTGCGCCTCGAGGGGGACACCTTCCTGCGCCTGGTGGTGTCGACCGCGCGGGTGCGCGAGCTGCGCAGCGTGGGCTTCGGAGACCGCCTGCCCGACGACTGGCGCATCGACAACGCGGTGCATCGCCGCATCCGCGATCGATCGCCGATCCAGCCGCGAGAGACCGAAGACGAGGACAGCACCGAGCTCCTGCGCCGCGACCTGCTCGAGGACTATCTGTTCCGGCTGAACCGCCACCCCGGGCGCCACGTGGATGCCGCCCTCTCGCCGGCCGAGGAAGGCGGCGTGAGCCTCGACTACCGGGTGAACGAGTCGCGGCCCTGGTACGTCTACGCCGAGGCGTCGAACGCCGGGACCGAGCAGACGTTCCCCTGGCAGACGCGTCTGGGCTTCGTGCACCGCCAGCTGTCCAACCGCGACGATATCCTGAGCCTCGACTTCCTGAACGCCGGTGGCGACGACGTGAATGCCATCAGCGGGGCGTACGAAGCCCCGTGGTTCTCCGCCGACCGGCCGAGCTGGCTCGTCTCCGACGAGGAAGACTCGCCCTGGGTGTCCTGGATCCCGCTGGACTATATCCCCTGGATCGGCTCGGACCGCTTGCGCTGGCGGGTGGCCGGGTCCTGGAGCCGGATCCTGGCCCACGCCGTCGATCTCACCGACAAATTCGAGAGCCGGGACTGGGACCTGTCCGGCGACTTCATCTACAACGCCTTCCAACACCGGAACTGGTTCGTCGACTTCTCCGCCGGCGCGCGCGTGCGCGACCTGTTCGTCGAGAATCTGGTCAAGACCCAGGTCAACCCCCTGCTGGTCCTGCCCCAGGGCGCCCTCCGACTCGAGCGCGTGACCGAGACCTCCACGCTCCTCGCCCAGATAGGCGCCGAGGGGAACGTGAATGCGATCTCCGACCCGGCGCTGCTGGGGCGGATCTTTCCCGATCCGCGCTGGGCGCTCCTGCTCTTCGACTTCTACGGCTCGAGCTTTCTCGAGCCGATCGTGAACCGGCGCCGCTGGCAGGACCCGTCGACCCCCCGGAGCTCGAAGCTCGCCCACGAGGCCGTGCTGGCCGTGCGCGGGCAGTACGCCTTCGACTACCGGCTGGTCCCCCAGGCGGCCATGGTGGCGGGCGGCCTGTACAGCGTGCGCGGCTACCCCCAGTCCACCGCGGTGGGCGACACGGTGGTCGTGGGCACCCTCGAGTACCGCTATCACCTGGCCCGCAGCCTGCCCATCCGCCGCAAGCCCCTGCGCGTGCCGGTCCTGGGCAGCTTCCGGGTCTCGCCCCAGCAGGTCTACGGTGCGGCCGACTGGGATCTGGTGCTGAGCGCCTTCGTGGACTCGGGCTTCACCGTCCGCAACAACCGGCCCCCGGACTCCACGGAGCGGGACCAGACGCTCTTCGGCGCCGGCCTGGGCGCCGAGCTGCAACTGATGGGGCACTTCCGGTTTCGATTCAACTGGGCCCGCGCCCTCAAGGACACCAACGGGGAGGGCGAGCCCGTCCGAGCCGGCAACGACGAGCTCTACTTCACGATCGGCGTGGTCTACTGAGCCCGCTCTGGCGGCCTAGAATGATCGAACGGATGTTGCGCAAGCGCCCTGACATCTCCACTGCACTCTCCCTTGCCCTGGTGCTTCTGGTGGCGCTTCCCGCTGGAGCCGGCCCGACGGGCGAGCGGGTCGTGAGCGGCGACGTGTCCGTCACCCGCAAGGGTTCCAAGACCCGAATCGTCGCCAGCGACAAGAGCATCATCCACTGGGTCACCTTCGACATCGCCCGCGGCGAGAAGGTGCGGTTCGTCCAGCCGAGCCACGACTCGACGGTGCTGAACCGCGTGCTCTACGCGAGCCCCACGCAGATCGACGGCATCCTGCGCGCCAACGGGCAGGTCTACATCGTAAACCCCTCGGGCATCTACTTCGGCGGGGAGGCCGTGGTGGACGTGGGGCGGCTGGTGGCGGTCGCCGGAAACCTGGGCGACCACGACTTCGTGGCGGGCATCGATCGCTTCCGGGACCTCTCGGGGGAGGTCGAGAACGCGGGCCTCCTCCGGGGCAACGAGATCGCGCTCGTGGGGCGGCGCGTGGCCAACCACGGCCGCATCGAGAGCCGGAACGGGTCGTTGCTCATGATCGCCGGCGACGAGGTCTGGCTGGGGCGGCACGGCAGCAACGTGCTCGTGCAGATCGGCGTCCTGGCGAACGCGGACGGCGGCGCCGGACCCGCCGTCGAGAACACCGGCGTGCTGGACGCGGGCCGCGGCCGCGTGCGGATGGCGGCGGGCGACGCCCTCGGTCTGGCCGTCCGCAACCACGGCACGATTCGCGCGCGCCGCATCGCCCTCGAGGGGGGCCGGGTGGAGGTGGGGGGCAGCCTGGACGCCTCGAACGCGCGCGCCGGCCGCAAGGGCGGCGTGATCGCGATCCGCGGCGATGAGATCGCCGTCGACGACGCGCTCCTCGACGCCTCCGGCGATCGCGGCGGCGGAAAGATCACGATCGGCGGCAAGGTGCGGGGAGGCGGCCGCCACACCGCCCGCGAGACGGTGGTCGGCCCCGACGCCGAGCTCCGCGCCGACGCGCGAGAACGCGGCGACGGCGGCACCGTGATCGTGTGGGCCGACGGCAACGCGCGCATCGACGGCGTGATCTCGGCCCGCGGCGGCAGCGAGGGCGGCGACGGCGGGTTCGTGGAGACGTCGGGCAAGCGGCACCTCGCCGTGAGCCGCGCCCCGGACGTAACGGCGCCCGCGGGCGACGGCGGCACCTGGCTCCTCGACCCGGCCAATGTGACCATCGTCGAGGAGATCTCACCAGTCCTCCAGGGCACGGAGAGGGACCTCGACGAAGTGGCGGACAGCCCCCTGGGGACGCCCGGCCCGGGCGATCCCCGAGTGGTCCAGCCGGTGGCGGGAAGCTCCGAGGTGACCGCCGGGGTGATCGTCGACGCGCTCAGCGGGGGCACCAACGTGGTGGTCACCACGGAGCAGTTCCTCGAGCTCGGCGGGCAGGCGGGCAACATCGTGGTCGACGCGGAGATCCGCGTCGTCGAGGTGGAGCGCGCCGGCTCGGCCACCCTGTCCCTGCTGGCCGCGAACGACATCGAGGTCAACCAGGCGATCGTGAACGTGGCCCAAGACTTCACCCTGAACGTGGAGCTCTTCGCGAACGACA
>JAPUKG010000115.1 GCA_027295775.1 Pseudomonadota bacterium | reverse complement strand
CGCCAGGGAGTTCCACGTCGAGCGCTACTGGCGCGAGGCCCGGCTCATGCGCCTGGCGCCCATCTCCCAGGAGATGGCCCTCAACTTCGTGACCGAGCACGTGCTGGGCCTACCGCGCTCCTATTAGAAGAGCTCGCGCTGGGGGTTCGGAAATCCGCGGATCCGGCTGGAGTCGTATTGGCTCCAGAGGAGATCACCCCATGGTTCGATGCACCCTCGTCACGCTGGCCTCCGCTCTGCTGCTGGCGTCTCCTTCCCGGGCCGGCATCGAGGAGGGCGCCGCCCTCTACCACGAACAGTGCGCCCAGTGCCACGGAGACACCGGGATGGGCGACGGACTCACGGCCGTCGTGTTGCAGCTCGACGCCCGGAACTTCACCACCGGCCCCTTCCTCTTCGACACGGACGACGACGGGCGCACCGGCACGGTGCAGGACTTCATCGAGGTCATCCGGCAGGGCTCGGTGGCGTTCGGCGGCGCCCCGGGCATGGCAGCGCGAGCCTTTCTGAGCGACCAGGAGCTGTCCGATCTCGCGGCCTTCCTGGTCCTCGAGTTCCATCCCTGCCCGCTCTGCGCGCTGGACCTCTCCGCGGCGGGCAAGGAGAAGCTCAAGATCAACCGCAACGGCCGGGTCCGGCGCTCGGTCGAGTGGGAGTTCTTGTTCGACGAGGAGGGCTTCGAGGCCAGAGACGACGGCGACGCCGTCACCACCGGGATCTACGAGCCCGTGGGTGACAGCGGCCGCCGCTGGATGCTGGTCTTCGACGAGGGCTCTCTCGATACGCTCCTGGACTCCGCCCTCGAGCTGGCCCCGGAGCTGGTGGACGACGTGGAGGGCGTGGTCGAGCGAGACGTCGCCGAGGCGACCCTCAAGGTGAACGCCGCGTTTACCCGGGCCCGGATCGAGTTCGCGAGGAAGGTGCGCGTCCTGTTCGGAGGGGAGGGCCGGGCCGGCCGCCACTCCCTCAACCTGAAGGCGCCCCAGGGACCCCGGGAGTAGGGCGCCGTCAGCCGTCTTCGCGGCGGATGTCGGCGCCCAGCGCCTGGAGCTTCTCCTCCAGCTTCTCGTAGCCCCGGTCGATGATCTCGGCGTTCTGCACGACGCTCGCCCGGCGCCCGGCGCAGAGCGCGGCGACGATCAGCGCCATACCGGCGCGGATGTCCGGGCTGCGCACCGTCTGTCCGCGGAGCGGCGTGCGACCGCTCACGATCACCCGGTGCGGATCGCAGACGACGATGTTGGCGCCCATCTGCACCAGCGGATCGACGAAGTACATCCGGCTCTCGAACATCTTCTCGAAGAAGAGCAGCGTGCCCTCGCTCTGGGTGGCGAGCACGACCATGGTGCTCATGAGGTCGCTGGGGAACTGGGGCCAGGGACCGTCGTCGAGGCGCGGCATGACGCCGCCGGTGTCGCTCTGGATCCGGGGCGTCTGGCCTCCGGCCAGGTGGATCCGGTCGCTGTGCAGATCCAGCTCCAGGCCGAAGCGCTCGAAGACCCGGCGGGTCATCCAGTAGTGGCCGCGCACCGTGTCGCGCACGGTGATCTCACCCCCGGTGGCTGCGGCCAGCGCCAGGTAGCTGCTCACCTCGATGTGATCGGACACGATCCGGTGTCGCGCGCCGCCGAGCTTCGGCACCCCGTGGACGGTGAGCGTGTCCGTGCCGATCCCCTCGATCCGGGCGCCCATCGCGCCGAGCAGCCGGGCCAGGTCCTGCACGTGGGGCTCGCTGGCGGCGTTCCGGAGGATGGTGGTGCCATCCGCCACCGCCGCCGCCATCAGGATGTGCTCGGTGGCGGTGACACTGGGCTCGTCGAAGAAGAGGATCCGCCCCTTGAAGCCCGACGGCGCTCGGAACTCGAACTCCTCCTCGTCCAGCTGCACCCCGAGCTGGCGGAGCCCGTAGAAATGAGCGTCCAGCCGCCGGCGCCCGATCCCGTCGCCGCCGGGCGGCGAGACCTTGACGCGCCCGAGCCGGGCGAGAAGCGGCGCCACCATCAGGAACGAGGTGCGCACCACCTCGCAGAGCTCCCAGGGGAGCTCGTCGTGCTGCAGCTCGGCGGCGCGGATGCGAAGCGTGCCGCCCTCGCGCGCGACCGAGACCCCCAGGTAGTCGAGGATCTCGAGCATGCCATCCACGTCCCGGATCGCGGGCACGTTCTCGAGGACCACCTCCTGGTCCGTGAGGAGGGCCGCGGCGATCATGGGCAGGACCGCGTTCTTGTTGCCGCTGGCGGTGATCTCGCCGGTGAGGGGCTTCCCGCCACGGATGACGAAGCGACTCACGCGTCCCCTTCCTTCTGGAGGGCGCTCCGCCCCGCCAGATCATCGACGAACTGCCGCGCCGTGCGGCCCGTGCGGCTGGCGCGCTGCACCGCCCAGCGGAGCCCCTGCTCGCGAATCTCGTCCCACGAGAGCTCGAGCCGGGCCCGCTTGGCGTAGTGCTCGACGATTGCCAGATAGGTCTTCTGGTCGAAGGCGTAGAAGCCGAGCTGGAGGCCGAAGCGATCCGACAGGGCGAGCTTCTCGTCCAGCGCCTCGCCGATCTGGAGGTCGCCCTGCTCGTCGACTCGGACGGCGCGGTTGTCGGCCAGGGTCTCGGGGAGCAGGTGGCGCCGGTTGCTGGTGGCGATGATGCACACGTTCTCGGGCGGCGCCTCGAAGCTGCCCTCGAGGGCGGCCTTGAGCTCCCGGTAGCCGGGCTCGCCCAGGTCGAAGGAGAGGTCGTCACAGAAGACCAGGAAGCGGTAGTCACCGCCCGCCCGGCGGATGGCCGCCAGCACGCGCGGCAGCACCGCGAGCTGGGACTTGTGAAGCTCCACCAGCCGCAGCCCGCGCGGCGCGAAGCGCTCGAGGATGCCCTTCACCGCCGATGACTTTCCCGTGCCGCGCTCGCCGTACAGGAGTACGTGGTTGCACGGCAGTGCGCGCACGAACTGCTCGGTGTTGCGCACCAGCTTCTCGACGGCGCGGTCCACACCGACCAGGTCGTCCAGCTCGAATCGGGCCGGCTCGTCGATGGGCACCAGCCGGCCGGGGCCCCGCGCGGTCTCCCAGCGGAAGGCCATGGCCTGCTCGAAGACAGCGGGGTTCGGGTCACTCCCCGCGAGCTCGCGAAGCAGCCCCTCGCCCAGGGTCAGGACGCTCTCGAGGCGCTCGAAGAGGCGCTTCTTCTG
>JAPUKG010000114.1 GCA_027295775.1 Pseudomonadota bacterium | reverse complement strand
TGGCCAGCGGGCTCGGCCGAGCGCCCAGCTCGGCCAGGGCCGCCGTCAGGAGCTCGGAGAAGAGGGCCCGAGAGGAGCCCCGCTCGATCCGTTCCAGGCGTATGTCCATCCCGCTCTGCCTTCCCGCCATTCTCTCATCGGATCGGCCACCCGGGGCAGTCGACTGAGCCCCGAGGCCGGCCGAGAATTCGCTTTGGGAACGGGTCTCCCCTTGACGCCCCGCCGGGGAGGCCTACCTTGCGAGCCCGTTTGGCACTCCCCTTGATCGAGTGCCAGAAATCCAAAATCTCAACGCCACGGCGCCCCCGAGCAACGGGGGGCCACCACTCGGAGGAACCGGAGCTATGAAGATTCGTCCGCTCCACGACCGAATCCTCGTCAAGCGCCTCGAGGAGGAGGAGAAGACGAAGGGCGGCATCATCATTCCCGACACCGCCAAGGAAAAGCCCCAGGAGGGCAAGGTCATCGCGGTCGGCAAGGGGAAGATCGCCGACGACGGCACTGTCACGCCCCTCGACGTCAAGAAGGGCGACAAGATCCTGTTCAGCAAGTACGCCGGCAGTGACGTTCAACTCGACGACGTCGAGCACATCATCATCCGCGAGGACGACATCCTCGGGATCCTCGAGTAGGGAGGCCGAAGCAAAGTCATGGCCAAGGAAATCAAATTCGACCAGGAGGCGCGGGGCAAGCTGCTCGCGGGCATCGACGGGCTGGCCAACGCCGTCCGCGTCACGCTCGGTCCCAAGGGCCGCAACGTGGTCATCGAGAAGAGCTTCGGCTCGCCCACGGTGACCAAGGACGGCGTCACGGTGGCCAAGGAGATCGAGTTCGAGGACCGGTTCGAGAACATGGGTGCCCAGATGGTGAAGGAGGTCGCGAGCAAGACCTCCGATGTCGCCGGCGACGGCACCACCACCGCCACGGTCCTGGCCCAGGCCCTCTTCCGCGAGGGCAGCAAGCTGGTGGTTGCGGGCATGAACCCGATGGATCTCAAGCGCGGCATCGACAAGGCCGTGGTGGCCATCACGGCCGAGCTCGAGTCCATGTCGAAGTCGACCCGCGACTCCGCCGAGATCGCGCAGGTGGGCACCATCTCCGCCAACAACGACCCGACCATCGGCAAGATCCTGGCGGACGCCATGCAGAAGGTCGGCAAGGAGGGCGTCATCACGGTCGAGGAGGGCAAGAGCCTCGAGACCGAGCTGGACGTGGTCGAGGGCATGCAGTTCGACCGCGGCTACCTGTCGCCCTACTTCGTGACCGACCCCGAGGCGATGGAGGTTCAGCTGGAAGAGCCGGTCATCCTTCTCCATGAGAAGAAGATCAGCAACATGAAGGACCTGCTGCCCCTGCTCGAGCAGGTGGCTCGCCAGGGCAAGCCGCTCCTGATCGTGGCCGAGGACATCGAGGGCGAGGCGCTGGCCACCCTCGTGGTCAACAAGATCCGCGGCACGCTCAACGTGGCCGCGGTGAAGGCCCCGGGCTTCGGCGACCGCCGCAAGGCCATGCTCCAGGACATGGCGGTCCTCACGGGCGGCCAGGTCATCGCCGAGGAGCTCGGTCTCAAGCTCGAGAACGTGACCCTCAAGGACCTGGGCAAGGCCACGCGACTCGTGATCGACAAGGACGACACGACGATCATCGACGGCGGCGGTTCCAAGAAGGACATCGAGGGACGCTGCACCGAGATCCGCAACCAGGTGGAGAACACCACCAGCGACTACGACCGCGAGAAGCTCCAGGAGCGCCTGGCGAAGCTCGTGGGCGGTGTCGCCGTGGTGAAGGTCGGTGCGGCCACCGAGACCGAGATGAAGGAGAAGAAGGCGCGCGTCGAGGACGCGCTCCACGCCACTCGCGCGGCTGTCGAGGAGGGCATCGTCCCCGGCGGCGGCGTGGCGCTGATCCGAGCCCAGAAGGGCCTGGACAACCTCAAGACGGAGAACGAGGACCAGGCTGCCGGCGTGAACATCGTGCGCCGGGCACTCGAGGCGCCGCTCCGCTTCATCGCGGAGAACGCGGGGGTCGAGGGCTCGATCGTCGTCGACAAGGTGAAGCACCAGACGGGCCCGAACGGCTTCAACGCCCAGACCGAGGAGTACGAGGATCTGGTGAAGGCCGGCGTGATCGACCCGACCAAGGTCGTGCGCACGGCGCTCCAGAACGCGGCTTCGGTCGCGGGCCTGCTGCTCACCACCGAGGCGCTGGTGGCCGAGAAGCCCGAGGAGAAGGGCGACGGCGGCGGCATGGGCGGCGGAATGCCGGGCGGCGGCATGCCGGGGATGATGTAGCAAGCGAGCGAAGGCTCGAGCGCTGACACGAAGGGCCCCCGGAGCGACGCTCCGGGGGCCCTTTCTCTAGGAATCCGGACCGCCGCGGACGTCGGGCGGCGGTCAGCCCCCGGCCGCGGCCTTCACGAAGGCGACGGTGTCGCCGTCGGCGAGCGGCGTCCTCATGCCCTTCTTGTGGTTGATCAGGACGCCGTTCACCGCCACCGCGGCCACCCGGGTGAGCTGGTCGAACTCGGACGCCTTGTCCCGGTCGCCGAAGCGCGCGCGCCTGCCGGACCGCGTCCGCCACGGTGGCTGCGCCCTCGACCTCGAAGCGCGGGACACCCAGCGCCACGCTCATGTCGTAGGTCAGCTCGACGGTGACGGCCATCACGCCTCTAGACTCGAACCTGCAGGCGGTCCAGGGTCTTCTGCGTCGGGATCCCGCCCGCGTCCCAGCCTCGGTTCTTGTAGTAGCGGGGCAGCAGCTTGTCGAGCGGGTGCCCCGAGACCATGCCCTTGAAGGTGGGTTCGTGGAGGATGCGGTGGGGCAGCGTGTCGTCCGCCGGGGTGAGGCCCTCACGCAGGTTGTACATGCGCTCCAGGTTGAAGATCCTCGCCCCGATCTCCTGGAGATGGCCCGACGAGAAGGTCTCGCCGGTGATGTAGGTGAGCCACTTCTCGAACCACATCATGGGCCGGCCCTTGATCCCCATGACCTTGCGCATCAGCGGGCCGCTGTTCTCGAACAGCGTCACGATCGTCTTGTACAGCAACGAGTTCGGGTCCATCTCGTGGATCTGCCTGGGAATCATGCCGTAGGTGGTGAAGATGCAGAGCACCATGGAGTTGATGGCGCAGGCCAGGTTCTGCTGGACCACCGGGATCTCGGCCTTGAGCTTCAGGTTCTGGGGATTGATCGTGAGCGGCCCGGTCGACTCCAGATACATGCTGGCGCCCTGCACGTGGCAGCCGCCCCGGTTGGTGGTGGCGTACTCGACGCCCTGGGCGTAGGAGCCGCGCGGGTCGTAGGCAGAGAGCTCGAGCCCCTTCACGTGCATGGCGAAGTCACTGCCCCCGAAGTTCTCGCTCATGCGCTTGACACCCTCGGCCAGCTCGTTGCCCAGGCCGCGGCGGTGAGCGATGTCCTGGATCATCTCGGTGACGCCGGCGGGGTCGCCGAAGTGGAGCGGCTGGTCCAGCATGCCCTTTTCGCCGAGCTCCATGGCGAAGGACAGCACCGCGCCCAGGCTGATCGTGTCCATGCCCGCGTCGTCGGCGTGGTAGTTCCACTCGGACACCTTCTTCAGGTCGCTGATCTCGAGATTGGGCCCCAGCAGAGCCAGGGTCTCGTACTCCGGGCCCTTCACCCGGCCCACGCCCTCCACGTCCACGTCGCGGCCGCAGCTGACCGGGCAGTGGATGCAGCTCGTCTTCACGCCCTTGAGCTCGTGGTCCTCCATCCACTCGCCGGACACCTTCATCGCGTCGGCAAAGTGGCCGTACTTGAAGTTCCGGGTGGGGATGATGTTGCGGCCGTTGGTGGTATTGACGATGCCACCGGTGCCGAAGCGCTTCATGCTCTCGCCGAGCACCGGGTGGTCCTTGAAGATGCGCCGCACCTCCTTGGTGTACTCCTTGAATTTCGCCGGGTCCTCCATGTCGAGCTTGCGCTTGCCCTGGACGCTGATCGCCTTGAGCTTCTTCGAGCCCATCACGGCGCCGACGCCGGTGCGGCCGGCGATGCGCTCGTTGCTGACGATCCCCGCGTAGCGGACCAGATTCTCGCCCGCCGGCCCGATCACCGCGTGGTTCCACTTCTTGCCCAGGATCGCCTGGGTCTCGTAGGTGCCCTTGCCCCACAGCTCGCTGGCGTCGAGGAAGCGCACGCCCTCCTCGTCGATCTCCAATCGGATGGGTGTCTTCGAAGCGCCCGTCAGGATCAGGATGTCGATCCCCGCCTTCTTCATGCCGTAGGAGAAGGAGCCGCCGCAGGTGGCGTTGCCGATGCCGCCGGTCAGCGGACTCTTGGTGACCACCGCGAAGCGGTTCGACTGGGGCGCCACCGAGCCGTTCAGCGGTCCGGTGGCGAAGATCAGCGGGTTGGCCGGGCTCAGCGGGTCGATGCCCGGCTCGGTGCGGTCGTAGAGGAGGCGCGTTCCGTAGCCCTTGCCGCCGATGTAGAGGCGGGCCAGCTCCTCGTCGAGGGGCTGGAACGAGGTGGTCTGGCTCCCGAGGTCGACCTCGAGAATCCGTCCGGCGTATCCCTTGATCATGGCGGACCTCCGAGGCGGACAGGGTAAGCCCGATCGCCGCGAAATGCTGCACGCTGTGGAGCATCACCGCGCACGGTAGAATGCCGCCGTGGATCCGAGCCTCGACTTCCCGCTCGACGACGCCGAGTTCCTGCTCGGCGATCCCTACCCCGCCTTCCGCCTGCTGCGCGAGAGGTCTCCCGTCCACTGGTACGAGAAGGGCGGCTTCTGGGCCCTCACGAGGCACGCCGACGTGCAGTACGTATCCCGCAGCCCCCGGCTCTTCCGCTCTTCGCGGGGCGTCCTGATCAGCCAGATCGACCAGATGGGCTCGGGCACCGACGACGAGATGCCCCCGTCCATCATCATGATGGACCCGCCCCTCCACAACCGCTTCCGCAAGCTCGTGATGAAGGTGTTTACGCCGCGCATGGTGAGCAACCTCGAGCCGCGCGTTCGCGAGATCGCCCGCGAGTGCCTGGACCCGATCCTGGCCGGGGAGACCGTGGACTTCGTGGAGCGCGTGGCCGAGCCGCTGCCCATGCTGGTGATCGCCGAGCTGCTAGGGGTCCCGACCACCGACCGCGCCGACTTCAAGCGCTGGTCCGATGCCATGGTGGACGCCGGCGGCAGCGGGGTGAACCCGGACAACCAGGCGAACATGGCCGAGCTGTTCGCCTACCTGGGCCAGAAGATCGAGGAGCGCGACCGCGATCCCCGGGACGACCTCCTCTCCGCGCTCCTGCGCGCGGAGATCGACGGCGAGCGGCTCGACGCCCGCGAGGTCCTGATGTTCTGCATGACGCTGTTGGTGGCGGGCAACGAGACCACCCGCAACCTGATCTCGGGCGGCGCCTATGAGCTCATGCGCGCCCCGGACCAGCTCCGCAAGCTGGCCGGCGACCCGTCGAGAGCGGCCGTCGAACAGGCGATCGAGGAGATGCTGCGCTGGGTGGCACCGGTCCGGCACTTCATGCGCGCCGCCACCCGCGACACCGAGCTCCGCGGCGAGCGGATCGCCGAGGGGCAGTTCGTGGTCCTGTACTACGCCTCCGCCAACCGCGACGAGACGGTCTTCGGTCCGGACCCCGACCCCGAGCGCTTCGACATTGCGCGGCGCCCGGGTCCGCACCTCTCCTTCGGCTTCGGCGAGCACATGTGCATGGGCGCCAGCCTGGCCCGACTCGAGGCGTGCGTGATCTTCGACGAGCTCCTCGCGCGCTTTCCCCGCTTCGAGCTCGCGGGAGATCCCACCTGGCTGCGCTCGATCCTGATGAACTCGATCACCACCATGCCGGTCGTCTTCGCGCGCTAGGAGAGCCCATCGACTTCACGCGACGCCACTTCTTGCGGGCCGTCTCCACGGCCACCACCGCACTCGCCGCGCCCTGGCTCCCTGCGTGCGGCGCGCTGCGCCCGGGCACCGATCCACTCTGGGCGGGCGCCCTCCCCTTCGCCCACGGCGTCGCCTCGGGCGATCCGCTGGCCGACCGCGTGATCCTGTGGACGCGGGTGACACCGCCCCCGGACCGCGCAAGCGGACCCATCCCGGTGCGCTGGCGGCTGGCGCGGGACCCGGGCTTCCGCGACGTGGCGGCCTGGGGGAGTGTCACGACCGGCCCGGCCCGCGACTACACGGTCAAGGTGGACCCCGTCGGCCTCGAGCCCGGCCGCGCGTACTACTACCAGTTCGCGGTGCTGGACCGGACTTCACCGATTGGCCGGACGCGCACGCTGCCCTCGGGCTCGGTCGACCGCGTGCGCCTGGCCTTCACCTCGTGCGCCAACTATCCCCAGGGCTACTTCAATACGTACGCGATGATGGCGGCGCGCAGCGACCTGGATGCGGTCCTCCACCTGGGCGACTACTTCTACGAGTACGAGAACGGTGCGTTCGGCGACGGCACCGCCCTGGGACGGCTGCCCGAGCCCGCCCACGAGACCGTGAGCCTCTCGGACTATCGGACCCGGCACGCGCAGTACAAGGGAGACCCGGACCTCCAGGCGCTCCACCGGCAGCACCCCGTGATCGCGGTGTGGGACGACCACGAGAGCGCCAACGACTCGTGGAAGGGCGGCGCCGAGAACCACGATCCGGAGCGCGAGGGCGCCTGGTCCGCGCGCAAGGCGGCAGCGATTCGCGCCTATCTCGAGTGGATGCCCGTCCGCGAGGCGCCAGCAGACGGCGACGGGCGCATCTACCGCAGCTTCCGCTTCGGCGACCTGGCGGACCTGATCATGTTGGATACGCGCCTCGAAGGCCGAGACGAGCACGCGCCGCGCGACGACCGCCTGCGCATCGACGATCCCCGGCGCTCCCTGCTGGGTCCGACCCAGGAGGCCTGGCTCGCCGAGCGCCTCTGGGCGTCGCAGCAGCGGGGCGCCGCCTGGCGCGTGCTCGGACAGCAGGTGATGTTCGCCCCGTTGGCGCGACCCGGCCGTCCCGTCAATCCGGACCAGTGGGACGGCTACCCCGCCAGCCGCTCCCGGGTGCTCGACCTGCTCGAGGGGCGCGGCAACGCGGGCGGGGGTGCGATCGACGACGTGGTGATCCTGACCGGCGACATCCACAGCTCCTGGGCCCTCGACGTGCCGCGGGATCCCTTCGACCCGAGGCGTTACGACCCGGCGACGGGCCGGGGCTCCCGGGCCGTGGAGTTCGTGACGCCGGCGGCGGCGGCGGCTCCCCTCGGCGCGTTCGAGCGGGTCCGAAAGTCCCTGGATCAGGTGGAGCACACCCACCCCCATGTCCGCTTCATGGATCTCGACGAGCGGGGCTACGTGCTCCTCGACCTGGACGCCGAGCGCGCCCAGGCCGAGTGGTACTTCGTGGACACGGTCGAGGAGCGCCGGGCGGGAGAGCGCTTCGGGGGCGCCTTCGCCGCGCGCCGTGGCGAGGGTCGCCTGACAGAGGTCCGAGAGCCCAGTCCCGTCAGCGCCGCCGTCTGAGCGGCTCTCGGGCGGCCTCCGGGGCCGCTCTCCGGGCGTTCAAGCTCCGCCTCGGATCTGCCGAATCGCCACACAGGCCCGGTGGGTTCGGGCGGAGCCTGCGTGTGACCGAATCTCACAGTGGAGCTGAGGTCCATCCCGAGACGGTGCTGAACCGCCTGCGCGCGATGGGCCTCGAAGCAGAGCTGATGCAGGGCGGCCGGTGCGCGGTCGCCACCATGCGCGTGGGTCCCCAGCCCTTCGAGACGCTCTCGGGCCTGCGCAGCGTAGACGAGGTGGTGTTCGCCACCGTGGGCGTGGACCGCATCAAGTGCCTCAAGCCGCGCATGCTCTTCCAGCTTCCGATGCTGCGCATCGTCGACTGCCCCGACTCCACCGCCATCGAGGCGCGCATCCGGCTCGCCTGGCAGAAGCACATGGCCGAGCTGCGGCGCGTCACCACCTGGCTTCACGGGATTGGCGCCGAGCCCACCCCCTCCGAGGAGGGATCACTCCTCAGCTTCGGGATCTCGGGCGAGAGCCCGACGGCCCGCGTCGCCATGTTCGACTCGGAGCACGTAGTGCTGCCGAGTCCGGGCCCGCTCTCGGGCGTCGCACTCCAGCGCGCCGAGGACCGCGTCATGCGCGTGGACCGCAGCATCCAGTCGAGTCTCGATCTCGAGATCGCGCTCTCGACGCGGATGGAGGAGCTCGTGCGCCTCGACGGGCGGCTGACCGAGCAGAAGCGCAAGGCCGCCATGACGATTCCGCCGGAGGAGGCCGACGCGCCGGAGAAGATGCGCAGCCCGCGCCTGCTCCTGGTGGGTCCGCACCTGGCCTCGGAGCGCACCTGCATCGAGTCGCTGCGGCTGCGCGGCTACGACGTGATCGCGGTGCGCTCGCAGCAGGAGGCCATCGCCGCCCTCGATCGGCTCTCGCCCGAGCTGGTCCTGGTCGACATGACGCTCGGCCGCTCCGACGGCATCGAGCTGATTCCCGCCCTGCGCCAGATCTCCGGCATCGAGGAGGTGCCCGTCGTGCTGATCGACGAGCACCGGCGCTCGGCGCGCCGGGAGGCGGCGCAGCGGGTCGGGGCGGCCGGCTACCTGGTCCATCCGCTCGACGTGTCGCGCATCGCGCGCCGGCTGGCCAAGATCGTGAACGAGCCCTCGCGCCGGCGCTTTACGCGCTACCTGCAGAAGGTCTCAGTCGTGGTCTCGGGAATCCGGTCGCCGGCGCTCGGCACCGTGCTCGGCCGGGGCGGCATGTTCCTGGCCACCGATGAGGATCTGCCGAACGGGAGCGTCCACACCTGCGAGCTCACGCTTCCGTCGCTGGGCCGGAGCTTGCGCGTCGAGGCCGAGGTGCTGTACCGGAGGAGCGGCTCGGGGTCGCAGCGCAAGGGCGTGGGCATGCGCTTCCGCGGCTTCCCGGACGAGGAGGAGCCGACCTTCATCGAGTTCCTGCGCACGCTCGAGTCGTCGCCCGCCTAGCGGGTCAAGAACGCCACCACGGCCTCGGCCAGGCGTGGACCGTCGTGGTCCACCGGAACCACGTGGGCGGAGTCCTCGAGGAAGAGCAGCTCGCTCTTCGCGAGCTCTCGGTGGAGGGTATGGGCGTCGTCCGGGCTCGCGGTCTTGTCGTGCCTGCCGTGGGCGACGAGCGCGGGCACCTCGATCCGGCTCAGCAGCGAGCGCACCCGAGCCTGGAGCTGGATCAGCTGATGGACGCTCTCGAGCGGCATGGCCGGGTAGCTCGGGTGGCGCGCGCGTGCCGCCTCGTCGCGGATGTCCGAGCCGCCGCCCTTGCGCAGGAAGGGCTTCACGTGCCGGACCAGCGAGATCAGCAGCGGGATCGGCGCGCGGAAGCGGAGCGGCGTCGCCACCACCGCGATCCGCGGCACGCCGCCCTCGGCGGCCAGCGCCAGCGTGACCAGGCCGCCCATGGAGAGGCCCACGACGAAGACGTCGGCGTGATCGACGCGCAGACCCTCCAGCTCGTCGCGGGCCGCGTCAAGCCAGGCGGTGTAGGGCACCCGGGCCAGCTCTTCGGGCGTGGCGTTGTGGCCGGGCAGCACGGGCCCGCGCGCGCGGATGCCGTTCGCCGCCAGCGCTTCGCCCAGGGGGCGCACCTCGTAGGGCGTGCCGGTGAGACCGTGCAG
Organism: Pseudomonadota bacterium; assembly: GCA_027295775.1. Lineage (GTDB taxonomy): Bacteria > Myxococcota_A > UBA9160 > UBA9160 > UBA4427 > JAPUKG01. The sequence continues at coordinate 1,507 of JAPUKG010000114.1, read as the reverse complement.
ACAGAGCGCGGCCGCGCCGTTCCGCGGGCCGAGGTCGAAGGGGCTGACGTCGACCGCGGCCGCCCCGCTCAAAGCAGGTCGCTCCGCGCCTTCTCCTCCGCGGCGCGGATCACGTCGCGCAGCGACACGTCGGCCCGGCGCGCGGCGCGCACACAGTCGTCCACCTCGGCCGAGACATCGGGCCGACCGTCGCCGTTCCACACGACCTTGACGCCGATCGAGCCATAGGGAGTGCTCACCCGCCGCGCCTCCCGGCGCAGCACCAGACGCTCGAACTCGGTGGCGCGCACGCCGATGGCGGTCGACTCCGCGAAGAGCACACCCGACAACCGGTGCCGGTCCGCCGGCCGCCCGAGCACCCGCACCAGGAAGCCCGGCCGGTTCTTCTTCATCTGCAGGTGTTGGATCGAGACGTCGAGGGCGCCGGCCTCGAAGAGCCGCTCCATCAGGTACTCGAAGTGCTCCGGAACCAGGTCGTCCAGGTTGGTCTCGAGGGACACGACCCGGTCTCCGATCAGGCCGAAGTGGGGCCCGCCGGAGCGGCCGAGGACCGCGCGGAGCACGTTGGGCATGGCGCCCTCGCGCTCGTTCCCCGCCCCGTGTCCAACGGCCTCGACGGTCATGGCCGGGAGCTGCCGAAACTCATCGACCACCACGCGCAGGATAGCGGCGCCGGTGGGGGTCACCGTCTCCCACTCGACGTGGGCGGGCACGGTGGGAATCCCGGCCAGCAGCTCCAGGGTCGCTGGCGCGGGCAGCGGCAGGCGGCCGTGGGCGGTGTCTACGCTGCCGTGGCCCAGGGCCACGGGCGTCGCGGTCACGCGCTCGATGCCCAGCCGGTGGAGGCCGATGGCGGCGCCGGTCACATCCACGATGGCGTCGACGGCGCCCACCTCGTGGAAGTGGACGTCCTCGATCTTCGTGCCGTGCACCTTCGCCTCGGCTCGCGCAAGCGCCTCGAAGATGGCGAGGGCGCGCTCGCGCACCGGCTCTTCGAGCCGCGCCTTCTCCAGCAGATCGCGGATCTGCACGTACGTCCGGCCGTGCACTTGGTGGACGTGGTGGTGGTGCCCGTGCTTCCTGGCGGCCTTCTTCTTCGTCGCCTTCTTCTTCGCGGCGGGCGCGCGTACGTCGAGATAGCGGGCTGCCAGGGCGCCGCGCTGCACCCGGCGCACGACGAGCCGGAACGGCAGATCCAGTCCGGCGAGGTCCGCCTCGAGCTCCTTGCGCGAGAGGCCCAGGTCGAGCAGCGCGGCCAGGAACATGTTCCCCGCGATCCCGGAGAAGGTGTCGAGGTGCAGGATCCGGCCCGCAGGTTGCCTAGAGCCGGTTGATGAGCGTCGCGACATAGGCGGCTCCGAAGCCATTGTCGATGTTGACGACGGTCACGTTCGACGAGCAGCTCGTCAGCATGCCGAGCAGCGCCGCGATCCCGCCCAGGGAGGCGCCGTAGCCGATGCTGGTGGGAACCGCGATCACGGGCTTGTCGACCAGGCCACCCACCACC
>JAPUKG010000113.1 GCA_027295775.1 Pseudomonadota bacterium | reverse complement strand
CGCGGTCAACACGCGCATCTCCTTCTCGGGGAGCGACTTCCCGCGGCTCTACCTGTACAACACCGTGACCTACCAGGCGGCGTTCGGCGCCACGGTGCCCCCGGGACATCCGGATCTCAAGCCCGACCTGTTGGCGCTGCTGCGGCGCTACGAGCCACTCGCCGTCGAGGCGACGGCGGAGCCCTGAGTTAGCGGGCGTACACGTGGTCCCGCAGCAAGGCCCGCTTGTTGACCTTGCCGCTGGCTTCGCGGGGCAGCTCATCGACCACCACCAAGAGCCTCGGCACCTTGCTGCGCCCCGCCCGTGACGAGATCGTCTCGCGGAGCCCGGCGACGAAGGCCTCCCGATCCGCGGGCGGCTCCGCCGGCACCACGAAGGCGGCCAGGCGCTGGTCGCCGGGTTCGGCGTCGTAGCCGGCCACGCTCGCCGCGCGCACGCCCTCGCACGACTCGAGCAGCCGCTCCACCTCCTCCGGGTACACCACCTCTCCGCGCCGGTCCTTGATGCGCTGGTCGAGGCGGCCGACCAGCTCGATCTGGCCGTCGGGGCGCCGCTGCCCCAGGTCCCCCGTACAGAGCCAGCCCTCCCGCAGCGCTCGACGAGTCGACTCGGGCTGACCCAGGTAGTGGAGCATGAGGTTGTCGCTGTGCACGCGGATCTCACCGGGCTGGCCGTCGACCACGCGGCGATCGCGATCGTCGATGATCTCCACGATCGCGCCCAGCGCGCGGCCGATCACACCCATCCGGTCCGGCTCGTCGGGCAATACCCCGGTACACACGCCTCCCGTCTCGGTGAGCCCGTAGTAGTTGCACACCCGCAGCTCGAAGTGTTTCTCGACGTCTGCGGCGACGCGGTCGTTCAAGCCCGCGCCCGTGGTCAGCACCTGGCGGACGCTGCGCAGGGGCGAGCCGCGCAGGCGCGCGCGATGCGCCTCGAGCTGGGTCAGGAAGGCCGGCACCGTCGAGAGCACCGTAACCTGGTGTTTCCGGCAGAGCTCCGCGACCGCCAGCACCTGGTAGCGCTTTCGCGCGTCGGCCAGCAGCACCGTGCAGCCCGCGTGGAGCGCGGCCCAGCACGGATTGCGCAGGCCCGACATGACGTGGAAGCCGCCCAGTGAGAGCAGCAGGTCGGACTCGTCCCAGCCGTAGCTCTCCGCCATGAGCTCGCCCGTGCGGAACAGGGAGCCCTGGGCCAGCACGACGCCCTTCGGACGGCCGGTGCTCCCGGAGGTGAAGAGCACGACCGCCGGGTCGCTCTCATCGAGCTCGGGCCAGACGGGCGGCCCCGCATCGAGATGCGGCTCGACCTGGCTGATGAAGTCGCGCTCCTCGGGTTCCGGCTCGGGCGCCTCCGCGTCCCCGCCGCCGAGAACGTCGAAGACGACGACGGGAAGGCCAGTGGCGTCGGCGTGCGCCAGCCCCTCCCGGTCGCAGAACACCAGGGCGGGCGACGCCTGAGCGACCAGGTCGCGCACCACCCCTTCCGGGAAGCCGGGATCGATGGGCACCGCCACCAGACCCGCGCGCCAGGCGGCCCAGAGGGTGAGCACGAGCTCGGGGTGGTTCTCGCTGGCGATCAGGATGCGGTCACCGCGGACCAGTCCGCGCGCGGCGAAGAGCCGGGCGATGCTGCCCAGCAGCGCCTCGGCCTCCTCGACGCCGAACTCGCTCCCATCGTCGTCCACCCGCAAGATCGGCCGCCCCCCGAAGCGCTCGGGGAGCTCCGACCAGAGCTGCGCGAACGTGTTGGGCACGGGCTCCCGCTGGCTGGAGTAGAAGCTCTGGAGCCGGGCCATGCCCGGCGACACGGCCCGCACCTGGACCAGGTCGCGGTCCTGGAGGGCCCGGAGGGCGCGCTGCGCCTCCTCCACGCCGACGCCCATGCGCTCGGCGATCTCGGAGACGCGGAGCCCCCGCCGCGCCCAGAAGAGGGCCTGACAAGCGGCGGACTCGAGCGGCGTCGGGTCGGGATCGCCGAAGCAACGATCGTAGATGGGGTGGCGGGACAGCATCGTGCCGACTGTGCCGTCCACCGCGTCTCGATCGAGGCGGACGGCGCCGCTGCCGAGATCCACCTCGAACATCGGGTTGACCACGGCAAACGCCGCCGGGTCGACGGGGAAGACGTCTTCCCGAGGCACCTCGGCGTTCTCCCACTTTCGATCCGCGATCAGGACGAGGGCGTTGTAGTGATCGGTGTCGGCGCCGTCCTCGATCCGGACCGGCTTCGCCGCCAGGAAGTTGGCGAACAGCGGGACCTCCGGCATGACGTAGGCCACGCGACCGCTCGCCGCCACCCGCGCGGTCAGGGTGTCGCGCCAATGCGTCCCGTGGTGTTGATTGCAGCCGCGCTCGAACCAGGGCTCCGGCTCGCTGTTGGTCAGGTGATTGTGCGGGAACACGAGCACACCTTCGTCCCGGCAGACGCGCAGGCACTCCGGGACGAAGGGCTCGACGGGATAGCGGTGCAGCGAGTCGAGCCCGTGCACCACCGCGAAGTAGTCGTCCGGGAAGGGCAGCGGCTGGGCCGGATGGCAGAACACCACCTCCAGGTTCGACGCGCGTGCGCCCGGATCGAGCCAGTACCGGAAGCCCTTGTACCCGAGCACGTTCGCGTCGCCTTCCCACAGCGAGACGACCTGCTGCTCGGGAAACAGGGCCGCCAGCATCTCGCCGGTCCAGCCGGTGCGGCACCAGGTGTCGAGGATGCGGTCGCCGGGACGCACGGCGGCGCGCAGCACCGCCAGCAGGGGAAGCAGCGCCCGCGTTGCCTCGTTGAACGGCCGATACCACGCGTACGGATCCACGACCGGGCGCCGGCGCTTCTCGCGGATGAAGCGGGCGTAACGCTGTCCGTCGCCAAAGAGCGCCTGCTCGCGCTCGCGCAGCGCGTCCAGGGTCGGCTCGCCCGGACACGGGAATGCGTCGCCGAAGAGGGGGAAGCCGGCGAAGATCGGAGTCGCCTGTTCGCAGCCGGGGCAGCGGAGCGCGCCGGTCCGGATGCGGCCCCGGTCCTGCTCGAGGGCGTACCGCTCCAAGGGAACGCGACATCCGCTGCACGCGTAATCGACCTGGGGAACGCTCCCTGCCTGGCCCGTCATTCGCTTGGTCTGCCCGCTCGGCTGTGGATCCGCGCCGGTAACCGGGTAGCGAAGAATGGACCCAGATTCAGGCGTTGCCCAGGCGGCAGCCGGCGAAATTGCCGGTCAGGACCACCCGTCCGGTGTCGACCAGGCGCATGGCGGCAGTCACCACCTGGTCCTCCGAGAGCCCCAGCCGCCGCTCGAGCAGCTGGACCAAGGCCAGGAGGGTCGATCGCGCCGGGATGTCGTCGGGCCAGCTCGGGGTCTCGGTCGCTGTCATCGTCCCGTCCTCCCATGGAGGAGTGCGGGAACGGCCCGATTCTGGTGCAGGGGAACCTGCGATTTCTTCGCACTCTCGAGCGAATTCCCAAGCGAGGCACACCAGACGGGGTCGATTCCACCCGCCCGGGATGGGTCACCCGGCGATCTCCGCGCGGGAGAGCTCGTCGCGCTCGTAGCGGACGAGGGCGCTGCCGTCGGACAGCCACACGCCTTGCCCCGGCTCGGCACGCGCGATAGGAGCGACCGGAAGCCCCGCGTCCGCCAGCGCCTCCTGGGCGCGCTCGGCGCCGTCGGGGGGAAACGCGGCCAGCAGGGTCCCCGACGCCAGCACGCCCCAGGGATCCAGGGACAGCGCGGTACAGATCTCGACGCCCGGCTCGAACCACAGCACCCGGTCCGAATCGACCCGAAGCGCGGTGCCCGACGCCTCGGCCAGCTCGTACAGGCCCGCGGAGAGGCCCCCTTCGGTGGGATCGTGCAGGGCCGTGGCGCCGAGGGCGGCCGCGTGCAGCGCCGGCTCCACCACTGAGATACCGGGATCGCGCAGCGCGCCGCGCGCCCGCCGCAGGAGCGAGGGCGCGAGCATGCCGAGTCGCTCGGCGGCGTCGTGGGCGAGGACCGCGGCTCCCTCCACCGGCGCGGCGCCCACCTGGAGCACCACGTCGCCCGAACCCACACCGCCCGTCCGCACGAAGCGATCGGCCTCGCACCAGCCCAGCATCTGGCCAACCACGATGGGCTGGCTCACGGCGGACGTGATCTCGGTGTGACCTCCCACCAGTGCGGCGCCGAGCTCGGCGAGCGCCTCACGCGTCTCCGCAAACAGCGCCCGCACGTCCTGCTCGCTCGTACCCAGGGGCAGCAGCACGCAGGCCAGAAACCAGCGCGGGCGCGCCCCCATCACCGCCACGTCGTTGGCGTTGATCACCACCGCGTGGGCGCCCACGCCACTCCCGGTCAGGGTGATGGGATCGGTGGCGGCGACCAGGGCGCCGCCCTCCACCCGGATGACGCAGCCGTCCTCACCGAGCCGCGGCGGAACCAGGACCTCGGGCGGAAGCGGGTCGGCGTCGGCGAGCAGCTCTCGGAGCAGCGAGGCCGACAGCTTGCCGCGCGGCAGCACGGTCCGGCTCATCCCCCGGCGCCGTCCCTCGCAGGCACGGTCGAGAGCAGCTCCAGCAGGTTCTGGTCCGGGTCGCGGAAGTAGACCGAGCGCGCGGGCTCTCCATCGGCGGCGACGCGGGGGACCGGGCCCTCCTCGATGGGGACGCCGTGGGACTCGAGGAGCGCGATGGCATCCTCCAGGGGCGCGTCCCAGCGCAGGCACAGGTCCTCGGATCCCGGCGTGGCCCGCCCGGCGCGGGGCGTCAGCCGTTTCTGCTCCCAGTGGACGTTGATCACGTTCGCACCCAGGCGAATCGAGACGATCGGGAGCTTCCCCTGCCGCCAGGCTTCCTCGTACAGGATTTCCGCGCCGAGCACGCCCCGGTAGAAGGCGATGGTCTGCTCGATGTCGGCGACGGTGATCGCCAGGTGGTCGAATCCGCGAATCATGTCGTGCGCACGCCCGGCGGGCGTCGGGTAGTCTACTGGTGGCCGCTGGTCGCGCAACGAAGCGAAGGGAGGGACCGTCGATGAGAGCAGCGGTACTCGAGACGCAGGGACAGCCCCTTCGCCTGTGCGACGACGTGGAGATCGAGGACCCGCGGCCGGGTCAGGTCCGCGTCCGCGTGTCCCACTGCGGCGTGTGCCACTCGGACCTGAGCATCGTGGACGGCGCCTTCCCGAGCCCGGTTCCCGTGGTTCTGGGACACGAGGCCGCGGGAATCATCGACGCGGTGGGGCCGGACGTCACGGACCTCGAGCCCGGCGACCCGGTGGTGCTGACACCCTGCCCTCCCTGCGGGACCTGCTACTTCTGCGTGCGCGGCGAGCCGAGCGTGTGCGTCAACGTGATCGGCATCTCGACCAACGCCTTCCCGGATGGCCACACCGGCCTCTCCCGCGGCGGCGAGCGCGTCTATCGCGGCGTCAACGTCGCGGCCTTCGCCGAGTACGTCGTCACCCAGGCCACCGGCGCCGTGAAGATTCCGCGCGGCGTGCCGCTGGACGTCGCCTGCGTGGTGGGCTGTGCCGTACAGACCGGCGTGGGCTCGGTCTTCAACACCGCCCAGGTCGTCGAGGGATCCACGGTGCTGGTGATGGGTCTCGGCGGCGTCGGACTCTCGGTGGTCCAGGGCGCGCGGGTGGCGGGCGCGGAGCGCATCCTGGCGTCGGACCCGGTCTCGGACCGGCGCGAGGCCGCCAAGGCGATGGGCGCCACCGACCTGCTCGACCCGAGTGCTGAAGACGTCGTCGCGCGCAGCCGCGAGATCACCGGTGTCGGCGTCGACTACGCCTTCGAGACGGCGGGACGTGCCGACCTGATCCAGACGGGCGTGGCCGCGACGCGCAACGGCGGCACCATTACCGCGGTGGGCGCACCGCCGATCCAGGAGAGCATCCAGATCGGACCGGCCGCGGCCTTCGTGATCAGCGGCAAGCGGCTGCTGGGAACCGTGCTGGGGGGATCGAACTCGCTGCGCGAGATCCCGCGCCTGGTGGGCCTGTGGCAGGCCGGCCGCCTCGACCTCGACGCCCTGGTGACGGCGCGCCGGCCCCTGGCCCAGATCAACGAGGCGCTCGACGACCTGCGCGCGTCCAGGGGAATCCGAACCGTTCTCGAGATCGCGTCGGACGCATGAAGGACTTCAACGGCAAGGTCGCCGTGGTGACGGGCGCGGCCAGCGGCATCGGCCTGGCGCTGGCGCGCGCGCTCGCGGGCCAGGGCATGAAGGTGGTGCTGGCCGACGTGGAGGACGAGGCCCTCCGCGGGGCCGCCGAGACGCTCGCGGGCGAAGGCGCGGAGACCCTGGCCGTGCGCACCGACGTGACGGTGGCCGACGACGTGAGCGCGCTGGCGGAACGAACGCTCGATCGTTTCGGCGCGGTTCACGTGATCTGCAACAACGCCGGCGTCTTCACCGGCGGCCTCACCTGGGAGGCACCCCTCGAAGACTGGGAGTGGGTGATGGGGGTGAACCTGCTGGGTGTGGTCCACGGGATCCGCACCTTCGTGCCGATCCTGCTGGAGCAGGACGAGGGCCACGTGGTCAACACCGCGTCCATGGCCGGCGTCACCAGCATGCCCTTCACGGGGGTCTACTGCACGAGCAAGCACGCGGTGCTGGCGCTGTCGGAGTCCCTGTACCACGAGCTGGCCCTGCGCGGCGCGAAGGTCGGCGTGTCGGCGCTCTGCCCCGAGGAGGTCGCCACCCGGATCGACCGCTCGGAGCGCAACCGGCCCGATCACCTGAAGCGGCCCGCGGACGCGCCGGAGTCGGCCGAGGGCGTCGTCATGCAGGAAGCCATTACCCAGGCGGTGAACCGGGGCACGCCCCCCGAGACGATCGCGGCCCGGGTGCTCGACGCGATCCGCGACGAGCGATTCTACGTGCTGTCGGACGGCGCCTGGCGCCGCGCCTGCGAGACGCGCCTCGAAGACATCCGGCTGGGCCGCAACCCGACCTTCTCACCCCCCGTCGAGACCGGCTCGTGAGCGACGAGCGGGAGAGCGCCGAGCAGCGCGGTGCGGCCAGCAACCTCGCCCAGGAGCTGCGCGGCGTCATCGAGGCGCTGGCGGTGCTCGACCTGGACACCGACGCGCTGTGCGCCGCCACCGAGCGGGCCCGCGAGCTCCGCCGGGAGCTGGCGGGCCCGGTCCGCGAGCGCTGGTACGAGGGCGGAGGCCCGATGCCGAAGCTGGCATCGCACCGGCGCGCCTACCTGGACCAGAGCCCCACGCGCGGCCGGCTCAATCCAGTGGCGCCTCCCATCTCGATCCGGCGCGTCGACGATCCGGAGCGCGGCCCCGCCATCGAGGGCCGCGCGCGGCTGGGTCGGGCCTACGAAGGGCCTCCGCACGGCGTCCACGGCGGCTGGGTCGCGGCGCTCTTCGACGAGGTGCTCGGCTCGACCCAGGGATTCACCGAGTCGGCCGGAATGACGGGCAAGCTCACGGTTCGCTACCGGCACGTGACCCCGCTGGAAGAGGAGCTCCGCTTCCTCGCCTGGATCCACCTGAAGAGCGGGCGGCGGGTCGTGGCCCGGGCGACCTGCCACGCGGGGGACACGCTCACGGCCGAGGCCGAGGGCCTCTTCCTGCCCGTCGACTTCAGCGAGGTGGAGGAGCAGATGAGGGGACGCCGCCGCTAAGAAAGACTTGACTCGGCTTTCGCGCAACGGGTATCACCACTCAGCGGGACTTCCGGCGCGAGGCCGGCGGGCCTGCCCCAACGAAACGAAGGAGGGGTGATTCATGCTGCGTGTGGCGAAGCGTGTCGGTCTGGGAGTGGCTCTCATGGCCGTGGTCGGATTCTCGTTCGGGTGCGTCGGAGCGATGGGACCGACCTTCGGCATCTGGTCCGACGTGAAGGGACCCATCCAGGGTGGGTCGGGCAGCGGCTCGAAGACCGGTGAGGCCTGCGCTCAGCACTGGCTCGGGATCGTCGCGCTGGGCGATGCGAGCATCGAGACCGCCGCGGCGAACGGGGGCATTACCCGGGTCGACTCCGTCGACTACACCATGAAGAACCAGATCGTGATCGGGGAGTTCTGCACGGTGGTGCGCGGCTCCTGATCTCGGCTAGGACGGGGGACGCGCCCCTTGCTCCGGGCGCGTCCCCCTCCGACCAACGCGAGAGCGAGAAGGGGGCATGGCTGATCCCAACAACGACGATCCCCTCGAGCGCGCGGCGGGCTGGCGCGACCAGGGCCTGGGCGTGGCGCTGGCGACGGTGATCGAGACCTGGGGCTCGTCGCCGCGGCCCGCGGGCAGCCAGCTCTCGGTCAACGAGAGCGGCTCCTTCGTCGGCTCGGTCTCGGGCGGCTGCGTCGAGGGCGCCGTGGTCGAGAGCGCCCAGCAGGTGATTCGGACCGGATCCCCGCAGCTCCTGGAGTTCGGCGTCAGCCACGAACAGGCCTGGGAGGTGGGGCTCGCCTGCGGAGGCCGCGTGCGGATCTACGTGGAGCGGGTCGAGTGAAGCGCGAAGTCCTGGAGCGGCTCCAGGAGCACCGCGCCGCCCACCGGCCCGTCGTCCTGATCACCGATCTCGAGAGCGGGGAGCAACAGCTGATCCTGCCGGGCGACGACGCCGTCGCTCCGGGGCTCCGGCAGGCGGCGCGGGACGCCCTGGCGAGCGACCGGAGTGGGACGGTCGAGACGGCTGCGAGCCGGGTCTTCGTGCGCCCCTTCAACCCGCCGCTCCGCCTCGTTCTGGTGGGCGCCGTGCACATCGCCCAACCGCTGGCGCGCATGGCGGGGGAGACCGGCTACGAGGTCATCGTCGTCGACCCGCGCAGCGCGTTCGCCACCGAGTCCCGATTCCCGGGCGTGCGCCGGCTGAGCGAGTGGCCCGACGCCGCGCTGCCCGCACTCTCCCTGGACTCGCGCTGCGCGGTCGTGACCCTGACCCACGATCCCAAGCTCGACGACCCGGCCCTCGACGCCGCGCTGCGCTCGGACGTCTTCTACATCGGCTCGCTCGGCAGTCGGAAGACCCACGCGAGCCGACTCGCCCGCCTGCGCGTGCGCGGTTTCGACGACGACGCCCTCGCGCGCATCCGCGGTCCCGTGGGTCTCGCCATCGGCGCGCGCTCGCCCGCCGAGATCGCCGTCTCGATCCTGGCGGAGATCACGGCGGCGCTGCGCCGGGCAACGCCGTGACCGCGGTGGCCGCCCTGGTCCTCGCGGCCGGACGTTCCGAGCGCATGGGCAGCGCGAACAAGCTCCTCTGCCCCGTCGAAGGGCGTGCCATGGTGGCGCGGGTGGCCGATGCCGCCCTGGCGTCGCGCGCGCGCCCGGTCGCCGTGGTGATCGGCCCCGAGCCGGACGCGATCCGCGCAGCGCTGGCGGGACTCGCGGTGGCATTCGTGCCCAACCCCGACCCGGCCGAGGGAATGGCGAGCTCGCTGCGCGCGGGCGTCTCGGCCCTGGAAGCCCTGAACCCCCCGGTGGACGGCGCCCTGGTCTGCCTGGGCGACATGCCGTGGGTCGCCGCCGCTCACCTGGATGCGCTGATCGACGCATTCGACCCGGTCGGGGACCGGGACCTGTGCGCTCCCGTGTACGAGGAGCGCCGCGGGCACCCCGTGCTGCTCGGCGCCCGCTACTTTCCCGAGATGCAGGCGCTTCGGGGCGACGTGGGCGCACGGGAGATCCTGGAGCGGCACGCCGATCGCCTGGTGCTCGTGCCCGTGGGCGACCCGGGCGTGCTGCGCGACGTCGACACCGAGGAAGCGCTCTCCTCTCTCCCCTGAGGACGTCGACCTTTGTCCAGCCTTCGCATCGAAGAGCGCTTCCCGGTCGCGGCCCCGCCCGAGCAGGTCTTCGCCTTCCTGCTCGATCCCGAGCGGATCGTCGCCTGCATGCCGGGCGCCGCCCTCGACGAGGTGGAGAGCGAGCGCGTCTTCCTGGGCAGCGTGCGCGTGAAGCTGGGCGCCGTGACCCTCGTCTACAAGGGCCGCCTCGAGCTCTCCGAGGTCGACGACGCCGGGCACCGGGTGCGCGCCGTGGGCGAGGGACGCGAGAAGGGAGGCGCGGGCAAGGTGAAGCTCCGCCTCGACGCACGGGTCGACGGCGACGGGGCTGGCGGCTCCCAGGTCACCGTCGAGGCGGAGGTGGAGCTCGCCGGCCGCATCGTGCGCTTCGGCCGCGGCATGATCGAGAGCGTGGCGAAGCAGCTCTTCGGCGCCTTCGCCGAGGCGGTCCGCGCCCGCCTGGGGGCGGCCGCAGAGACGGGGGCCGGGACCGAGCCCGCGGCCGCCCCGTCCGCCGCCAACAACGACGCCGCACCGATCCGCGGGCTCCCCCTGCTCCTGCGCGCCCTCTGGGACGCGCTCGTGCGCCTGTTCCAGCGCTGATCAGCGCCGCTCCACCGCCAGCTGCCAGCTGCTAGCAGCTGGCTGGGTGCTCATGCGGCTGGCGTGAGCGCCCGTGCCAGCGCCTCCAGGCTGACCAGGTTGTGGACGGGGCGGAAGTCGTCCACGTGGCCCAGCAGCGCGCGGATGCCGCGGGCCAGGGGCTCGAAGTCCTCGTAGCCCAGCAGGGGGTTCAGCCAGATGAGTCGCTGACACGAGCGGCGCAGGCGCGCGGCCTCCCGGTCGAGCGCCTCTGGGTCGTCGCGCTCGAGGCCGTCGCTGATCAGGATCACCACCGCGCCCTGGGCCAGCACCCGCCGCGACCAGCGCCGGTTGAACTCGTGCAGACATGCACCGATGCGCGTGCCGCCGGACCAATCTGGAACGCCTTGGCCCAGTGCCGCGTATGCGGCGTCCACGTCGCGGCGCCGCAACGTCCGGGTGATCGGGGTGAGCCGGGTCCCGAACAGGAACGCGTGCAGCGGCTGGCGGCTCCGCGCCAGGGCGAACACGAAGTGGAGCAGGATGCGCGAATAGCGCTCCATCGAGCCCGAGATGTCGCACAAGACGACCAGGGGCGG
>JAPUKG010000112.1 GCA_027295775.1 Pseudomonadota bacterium | reverse complement strand
AAGCTCGTGCTCCACCTGGACGAGATCTCGGAGCGGGAGCTCCTGGCCACGCTCGGTGCGCGCGCCACCCTGCGCCTCGGCTTCCATGTGGTCACCGACCTCAACAAGTCGGCCCGCTTCCGACTCAAGCGGAAGGGAGAGACGGGCGTGATCCGGCTGAGGGGGAGGCTCAACCTCCTCGAAGTGGGCTACGGCGACCTCGGCGCCTACAAGGTCAAGGTCTCGGCCTCGACAGCGGGGAGCTAGCCCGGCGCGCGCCGGCGTCTGCCGGCGGCGGATCGACCCGCGCCCGGACCCAGCCCTTCTCCCCGAGCGACAGCTCGTAGGTCGGCCAGTACTCGAGATCGATTCGCAGCGTGATCACCTCCACCTTGCCGTCCAGGTCCACCGTCTGGAGCCGCACGGCGCCGCGGTCGCGCTTGCCCGCGACCGCCTCGAGCAGCGCGTCGAGATCCGGCGTGGGCCGCCCGTCGACCGCGACGATGCGCCGCGTAGCCCGCAGCCCGTACCGGTTGGCGGGCGATCCGTACCAGAACCACGACACATACACGCCCTCGGGCTGCATGCCGTGCTGGGCCGAGATGGCGCGGTGAGGTGCCTGGAGCAGGGTGCCCGCCCACAGGAGCGCCCGCTGGGTGCCGCGCCCGTCCAGCGAGTCGGTGGCGACCTCGAGCTCGAGATCCATTCCGTCGCGCGACACGCGCAGGGTGACCCGCTCCGCCTGGGAGGCGCGCTCCACCTCGTGGAAGCGCGTGACGGGGTCGCCGTCCACAGCCAGCAGCAGGTCGCCCTCCCGGAGCAGACCGGCCGCGGCGCTGCGCGCGCCCAGCCGGCGGACCGAGAGCACGCGCCGGCCGTCGGGGTCGCGGTCCTCGAGCACGCGGGCCTGGGCCTCGCTGAGTCCGCGATCCCGGGCCTGGGCCAGGGTGAGCGGCTGGAACTCTACGCCCAGCGATCGCCAGCCCACCTCCCGCCCCCGGCGCAGGGGCTCGACCATCTCCATCACGTGGGCGATGGGAATGCCCCCGAAGAACGAGCTGGAGGACTTGCCCGAGCCCGTCGAGAACGAGGCCCAGAGTGCGAGCACGCGTCCCTTGCCGTCGCTGAGCACACCTCCCACCGTCGCTGTCTGATCTGCCAGCGCCACCAGCTCGATGTTGGCGTCGCGGAAACGGGGCGGATGGGTGAAGGGCAGCGCGACCGGCTCCCGTCTCGAGATCCGCGTCTGCCGGGAGACCACCCGGTCTCGCGGGCTCAGCCCGACCAGCCACACCGCATCGCCGGGGTCCAGCTCGACCGAGCGCAGCCTTGCCGACTCCACCGAGGTGTCGGCCAGGAGGGCGGGGTCGTAGCGAATGGCCGCCAGGTTGTGTTCGGGGTGCAGGTACACGACCTCGCCCGGCACCTGGACCGAGCTTCCAAAGGTCAAGGTGAGGTCGCCGAGCGCCACGGGAACCGTCTCGCGATCCACCACGACGAGTCCCAGCTCGGCGTCCACCACGAGTCCCGTGCCGCGGAAGCGGTCACCGTGCACGCCGTCGAGGCGGTACGGCAGGTCGAAGTCCACCATGACCAGGGAGGGCGCGACCGCGCGGGCTGCCCGGTCGCCCGCCACGCCGAGGCGCGTGGCGGAGGGGCGCTGGGGCTCGGGCGGCGGCGCACGGGGCGACGGCTGGCACGGCCAGCGCCCGGTGGTGTCGTCGCGCACGCAGTACTGCATGCCGAACCAGCGGCGATCCACCTGCATGACGGCCACCAGGGGCGCGCGCGGATTGCGCAGCAGGAAGTAGCGTACGGGGACTCGGTCGCCTCCCGGCACCCGAGAGATCTTGCGCTCGAAATCCCGGAGCGTGGGCACCGCCTCTCCGTCGAGGTGGGTGATGACGGCGCCCTTGGGCACGCCGGCCCTCGACAGGATGTACCCGGGCGACGCCACGTATACGCCGCCCACCGGAACCGAGTGGTTGCGCGCCTGCTGATAGGAGAGCGTGTTGAGCACGGCCCCGCCGACCTCGAAGTAGGCCGACGGTGTGATGGCGTGGAGGTCGCCGACGAGAACCCCGAAACGCATGGCATGACCGCCGCGCTCCACCTCGATCTCCACGCTGGCGCCCACCCGGTCGTCCAGGATGGACTCGATGGGCAGGAACCCGTTCAGCAGCTCGCCCTCGATCCGCACCACCACGTCGCCGGGCTCGAGCAGGCCGTGGGCGGGCCCACCCGGCACGGTCTCGTCCACTACGATCATCCCCGTACCGTCGGGGAAGGCCTCGCGCACCTCCGACTCTGTCGAGGGCTTCAAGCCGAGCCGACGCAGCTCGTCGTAGGAACGGTGGCGGAGGACGGCCTGCAGGGTGCCGCGCGGAACCGCCTCGCCCCGGCGCAGGAGCTGGATGGCGCGCACCACGCGGTCCAGGGGCAGGTAGAAGCTCGACGCGGCCATGCGCTTGCCACCGGCGTTCAGCGCGATCACCTTGCCGTCGATGTCGACCACGGGCGACCCGGAAGAGCCCCCCGACGTCCCCGATGCGGCCTGGAAGTAGAATGTGTTGAAGTCGTTGTAGCCCGAGGAGCCGTAGCGGGGGGCCGCGCGGTCGAGGCGCGCCAGGGTTCCCGCCAGGATCGACAGCTTCTCGCCGGCGTCGTTGCCGATCACGCGGATCTCGGCGCCCACGCGGGCGCGGTCCGGCGCCAGCTCCAGCTCGGTGAGCTCCATGAACCTCACGTCGGCGGGATCGAAGCGGTACAGGCCGAAGTCGTGGACCGGGTCGAAGTAGACGGGCTGAAGGTCGACCTCCTCGTGGTCGAGGAAGACGGCCTCCGCCACCACGGGCCCGGGCATCACCACGTGCCGGTTGGTCAGGATGAGTCCCTGCTCGACGTCCACCACGAAGCCGGTCGCGGTCTGGTAGCCGGTGGTGGAGGTGTCGAAGGCGCGGGGCGCGTTCACCCGCAGCACGACCACGGCCGGGGCGACGCGGTCGAGGGTGTCCTGCCAGCCGTTCGGGGCATCGACGTGCGGCCCCGCGGCGAGCGCCGCAAAGATCAGGCCTGTGAGCGGGAACATGACCCCCCCTAGGATCTCGGGGGGAAGAGGCGTTCAATATAGCGTTTGACGTACTTTCCGAGGATGTCCGCCTCGAGATTGAGTCGCTCCCCGGACTTGCGCTTGCCCAGGGTGGTCTCGCGCAGCGTATAGGGGATCAGGACGACGTCGAAGCCCTGCTTCTCCACAGCCACCACGGTGAGCGAGACGCCGTCGATGGCCACGGAGCCCTTCTCGACCAGGAGCTCGGCAAAGTCGGGCTCGCAGGCGACCGCGAAGACCACGTCGTCGCCGCTCTGCTCGACGCGGTCGACGCGGCCCGTCGTGTCCACGTGGCCCTGGACCATGTGGCCGTCCAGGCGGCCGCCAGCGCGCAGGGCGCGCTCCAGGTTGACCGGCGAGCCCGGCTCCAGATCGCTCAGGTTGGTGCGTTCGAGGGTCTCGCGCACCGCGTCGAAGGCGATCCGCGCTCCGTCGCGCTCGGCCACCGTCAGACAGGCGCCATTCACGGCCACGCTGTCCCCGAGGCCCACCTCGGCGGCAAGCTCGGCTGCCTCGATCGAGATGCGGGCGCTGTCGGGCTTCGCCTCGATCGCGGCGACCACCCCGACCCGCTCGACGATGCCGGTGAACACTAGGAGTGGAATCTCCGCTCGATCTCCTCGAGCATCCGGTCGCGCACGACCTGGTAGCTCGCGGACAGCTCGATGGGCGGGTTCGGCAGCTCCGGAATGAGGTCCTCGGTCTGCATGCGGTGATAGTCCGTCTTGAAGTCCACGAACTTGAGTCCGTGGGCGGTCGAGATCACCACCACGCGGTCGCTCTTGCGGATGTCTCCGCGCGCAATCAGCTTCTTCATGGCCGCCAGGGCCACGCCGGTGTGGGGACAATTGAACAGACCCGTACGGTCCGCCTCGGCGCTGGCCTCCGAAAGCTCGGCTTCACTGGCCTGCTCGACGACGCCGTCGTAGCGCTGGATCGCGTCGATCGCCTTCACCGCCGAGACCGGGTTCCCGATCTGGATGGCCGAGGCCATGGTCTTGCGCGCGGCGATCGGCTCGAAGGTCTCGAAGCCGCGCTGGTAGGCGAGATAGAAGGGATTGGCGGCCTCGGCCTGGGCGACACAGATGCGCGGTCGGCGGTCGACCAGCCCCAGCTCGAGCAGCATGTCGAGGCCCTTGGCCAGCGCGGACACGTTGCCCAGGTTCCCGCCGGGCAGGATCATCCAATCCGGCACCTCCCAGTTGAGCTGCTGGATGATCTCGATGCCGACGGTCTTCTGGCCCTCCACGCGCAGGCTGTTCATGGAATTGGCCAGGTAGACGCCATCGCTCGCCGCCACCTGCTTCACGATGTCCATGCAGCCGTCGAAGTCGGTGTCCAGGGCGAAGACGATGGCACCATTCGCGACCGGCTGGATCAGCTGCGCCAGGGAGACCTTGCCGCGCGGCAGGAACACGATGGCCGGGATGCCGGCGGCGGCCGCGTAGGCCGCCAGCGCCGCCGAGGTGTCACCGGTGGAGGCGCAGGCCACGGCGGAAATCGAGGCGCCGCGCGCGATCATCTCCTTCACCATCGACACCAGGACGGTCATGCCCAGGTCCTTGAAGGAGCCCGTGTGCGAGTTGCCGCAGAGCTTGATCCAGAGGTCCTCGACGCCGACCTGCCGGCCATAGCGCTCGGCCCAGAAGAGATTGCTGTGGCCCTCGTACATGGAGACCACGTTCTCGTTGTCGATGCCCGGGAGCACCCACTCCTTCTTTCCCCAGACCCCGGAGCCGTAGGGCCACTCGTTCTTGTGGCCGCGGTCCTCGAACAGCGACTTCCAACCCTGAGCGGACGTCTTCTTGAGCTCCTCCATGTCGTGCACCACCTGGAGGAGTCCGCCGTCGCGGTCGGTGTACACCACCTCGTCGAGCTCGTAGCGCTCGCCGGGGTTGGCGAGGCTCTCGAACCACGCGCTGTACTCGGGCTTGTCGGACACGGCTAGAGATCCTCCTCGATCCGGACGAGCAGGGTGGGCGCCGTCACGTCGGGCAGCCGGTCGATGGACTCGATGGCGTCCACCACGGCGGCCTCGGGCGCCCTGTGGGTGAGCACGAGGATCGGCACCGACTCCCGCGAGTGGCCTCGCCCCTTCTGGACCAGCGACTCGATCCCGATCCCGTTCTCGGCCAGGGCGCCGGTGATGTGCGAGAGCACGCCCGGCTCGTCCACCGCGGTGAAGCGCAGAAAGACGCGGCCCACCAGCTGCCCGCGGGCCAGGAGCGGCTTTCGCTCCAGGTGGTCCGGCATGGTCGAGAGCGGCGCGACGCGGCCGGCGCGGCCATGGCGGATCTCTCGCGCGATCTCCATCAGGTCGGCGACCACCGCGCTGGCGGTGGGCATCTCGCCGGCTCCGGCGCCGTAGTAGAACGTGGGTCCCACGGCATCGCCGTGCACCGCCACCGCGTTCATGGCGCCGTCGACGCTGGCCAGGAGGCTGGTCGCGGGAATCATCGTCGGGTGGACCCGCACCTCGAGCCGCTCTTCTTCGCCGCCCTCCACGCGATGGGACTTCGCGATGCCCAGGAGCTTCACGCGGTAGCCGAACTCCCTGGCGGTCTCGAAGTCGACGGGTTCGAGTCCGCGGATTCCCTCGGTGGGGATCTCCTTGAAGGTGATCTCGGCACCGAACGCCATGGCGGTCAGCAGCGCCAGCTTGTGGGCGGCGTCCACGCCGTCGACATCGACACTGGGGTCGGCTTCGGCATAGCCCAGCTCCTGGGCGCGCTTCAGCACGACCTCGAAGGGCTCGCCGGTCTCCTCCATCTCGCTGAGCATGTAGTTGGTGGTCCCGTTCAGGATCCCGTAGAGGCGCTCGATACGGTTCGCCGCCAGCCCCTCCCGGATCGAGCGCAGGATGGGAATCCCGCCTCCCACGCTGGCCTCGAAGGCGACGTCCACGCCGCGCTGGGAAGCCGCTGCGAAGACCTCCGCGCCGTGCAGGGCCAGGAGCGCCTTGTTGGCGGTGACCACGTGCTTGCCGGCCCCGATCGATTCGAGCACGAAACGCTTGGCAACGTCGTAGCCGCCGACGAGCTCGATCACGATCTCCACCTCGGGATCGCGGATGAGACCCCACGCGTCGGCGTCGAAGCGGATGCCGGACAGGTCGACGCGGCGGTCCCGCGCGGTGTCGACGTCGGCGATGCGCACCAGCCGCAGGGGAAAGCCCAGGCGCTGAGCGATCACCTGCGCGTTGCGCTGGAGCAGCTTGACGACACCCGTACCGATGGTGCCGAACCCGATCAGTCCGACCTTGACCGCGCCGTCGGAGCCCACGGCGGCCCCTAGACCTCGGCCTCGCGCAGGAAGCGCCGGATCCCGCGCGCGGCCTGGCGAATGCGGTGCTTGTTCTCCACCAGCGCGAAGCGCACGAAGCCCTCCCCGGACTCGCCGAAGCCCACCCCGGCGGAGACGGCCACCCCTGCCTCCACGAGCAGGCGCTTCGAGAACTCCAGCGAACCCATGGCGCGGAAGGGCTCGGGAATCTGGGCCCAGACGAACATGGTGGCCAGGGGCTTCTCGATCTTCCAGGCGCTCGGCCCAGGCAGGCCGAGCGCGTCGATCAAGGCGTCGCGGCGCTCGCGGTAGATCTCGACGTTCTGGGCGACGCAGTCCTGGGGACCGCGCAGTGCCGTGATCGCCCCGATCTGGATCGCCTGGGGCATGCCGTAGTCCAGGTAGCTCTTGATGCGCGCCAGGGCGTGGACCATCTCGCGGTTGCCGCATGCGAAGCCCACCCGCCAGCCAGCCATCGAGTGACTCTTCGAGAGCGAGACGAACTCGAGGGCCACGTCCTCCGCGCCCGGCACCTCGAGGATGCTCGGCGGCTTGTAGCCGTCGAAGCACACCTCGGCGTAGGCAAAGTCGTGGAGCACCATCAGGTCGTGCTCCTGCGCGAACGCGACGATGCGCTCGAAGAATCCGCGATCGACGATCTGGGTGGTCGGGTTCGCGGGGAACGACACGATCAGCATCTTCGGCTTGGGCCACGTCCGGGCCACCGCCTCCTCCAGGTTCACGATGAAGTCGCTGTCGGGAGTCAGGGGCACCTGGCGCAGGTCGCCGCCGGCGATGATGACCGAGTACTGGTGGATCGGATAGGCGGGATCGGGACACAGGACCACGTCGCCGGCTCCGATGGTCATCAGCACGAAGTGGGAGAGTCCTTCCTTGGCGCCGATGGTTGCGACCGCCTGGGTCTCGGGATCGAGCGTGACGCCGTGCCGCCGCGCGTACCACTCGCAGACGGCGGCGCGCAGGTTGGGAATGCCCTTGGACTGGGAGTAGCGGTGGTTGCGCGGGTTGCGCGTCGCCTCGACGATCTTCTCGACCACGTGCGGCGGCGTGGGCAGGTCGGGATTGCCCATGCCGAGGTCGATGATGTCCTCGCCGGCACGCCGCGCGGCCCGCATCATCTCGACGACCTCGGAGAGGATGTAGGGGGGCAGCCGGGTCAGCTTGTTGAAGTCGTGCCTCATTAGGGCCTCATCGCTAGAACCCTGTAAATATTAAGGAAAATTGACGGTGTCGCCAGACGCGGGGATCGCTGGGCTTCCTCCTGTTGGCGGG
>JAPUKG010000111.1 GCA_027295775.1 Pseudomonadota bacterium | reverse complement strand
AGCGTCGCGGGCCGCTTTGAAGCAGTACGCGGAGGCGTGCGAGAAGCACGACCCCGACCACAAGCAAAAGCGAACGCGCCTGAACTGGGGATCCGGACCCGCATGGACCCAGGGCACCCCCAGCGGGTTCGAGCGGCCGGGCCGCTCGGAAGCCGCGACCTTCACCTTCCGCGGCCGTCGGCCTTGGCGGCCGCCGCACCGCGGACTCCGCGACCGCGGTCAGCGAGCACGAGGCCCGGCTGGGGCTAGCCCGGCCGGGGATCAGCCCCGGAGAAGCGGACCCGCCCGCTCGAAACACCAATAGGCGGCCAGTGACCCCATCGCGTATGCGGGGACCCGGGCGCACCAGGCGGGAGCCCGCGCCGCGATCGGGCGAAGCATCGGACCCAAAACCAGGACCGCTGCCACGAAACCGATCTGCCCCGCCTCGATTCCGATGTTGAAGGCGAGGAGCGCGAGGGGAATTTCACCGGCCGGTAGACCGGCTTCAGCGAGCGCACCCGCAAACCCGAAGCCGTGGAGCAGGCCGAATCCGAGGGCCAGGGCCCAGGGAGTCCGGCCCCTGGGTGGCGCAGACGCCGGCTGCGCGAGCTGACTGGCGAGGACCAGCAGGCTCCCGGCGATCAAGACTTCCACCAGGGGTGCGGAGAACGCGACGACGCCCAGGACGGCCAGCGAGAGCGTGAGGCTGTGCCCGACGGTGAAGGCCGTGATTGTGCCCATCAGCGCGGTGGCCCTCAGCCGTCGGCGGCCGCGGACCAGCAACAGCAGCAACCCGAGCACGAATAGCAGGTGATCGAGCCCGGTGAGAATATGTCCGACGCCGAGAGCGGCGTAGTCCACGAGCATCGGCAGACGCCCGTCTCGTTCCGGAACGCGGAAGGTTCCGCGGCTTCCGCTCAGCACGGCCTGGAGGCGGCGACCGTCGGCCAGCTCGATCCGGAGGACGACGTCGGTCCCGCTCCCGGGCAATCCCTCGACCCGGAGGGTCTGACCGACGAGGCCGCGGTGTCCGCAAGCGGCGGACCAGCGCAGGGTTGCACTCGATGAATCCCGGGTGGCGACGGGAGAGTCCAGGGATTCGCATGCCGCCGGCAGTATCGGTCGAAGCGCCGAGCCCGCGGGCTGGACGAGGGTCGCCTTCCAGCGCAGCTCGACCCGACCTCCGGGGCTCTCGCGCAGCTCCCAGAGAACCGGAGCCAGCCGGTGCGCCGCGACCGGCTCCGCTCCCAACAGGGTCGGGAGCCAACCGAAGACGAAGGCCAGGCAGGTGGCGCGCGAGGTCACGACGCGAAGTCCTCCACCCGGATCGAAACCTGCGCGCGCCACCAGCGGAGGCGTTTTGCGAGCTGGGCGTCGGCTCTCTCGGTGAGGAGCGCCTCGCGAACCTCGCCTCGAACCGACGCCAGCTCCGCCGCCCGTTCCGGCGACCGCTCGTGAACCCAGACGAGATGTTGCCCATAGCTCGAGGCGATGGGGCCGGCCCATCGCTCCGGCTCGACGCGCGCGACTTCTCGCGCAAAGGGGACGCCAAACAGACGACCGAGCTCTGCCGGCGAACGAACCGGGAGATCGTGCTGGAAGAGGAAGGAATCGCCGAGACTCCGGGCCTGGGCGGGATCGATCGATTCCTCCCGCAGACGCGTCAGCAGGCGCCGCGCATCGAACGCCACCTCCTCGCCGCGGCGGTCTCGGCTCAAATAGACGTGGGAGAGTCGGATCCCCGCCGGCTCGGTGAATCGATCGACATGTGCCGCGCGAAACGCCTCGAGCGCGGCCTGGGTGGGCTCGGGGAGCGCCCCCCGAACCGCGAGCTGCATGCGCTGGATCAGGCGGCGTCGGACGACGAGGTCGGTGCGATCCATTCCCAGGGCGAGAGCCTCCGACCACAGGTCGGCATCCGAACGCGTCGGGTCGTCGCCGATGAAGCGCAGGTTTCGCACCAGCCGACGCCCCACCAGAAAATCGGTTCGATGCAGGCCCTGTTCACGCGCCTCGCGCAGAAGGACTTCCTCGTCGATCCGGACCTCGATCAGGGCCTCGAGTTCGCCCGCGGTGGGGAAGCGCCCGGAGCGAGCCAGCCAGTCCCGTCGCAGCGTGGCGATCTGTTGCGACGAGATCGCGATGGGTTCGCTTCGCAGCCGCGCGCCCGTCGCCGGGGTGCGATTCGGTCCCGGCGCCCGCTCGAGCCCGGAGTCGAGGGCGAAGAGCAGTGCGCCGATCGCCGCGAAATGGATCTCCGGCCGCCGCCAGCATCCGGCCATCAGTCGGCCGCCCGCGTCGTTTCAGTCGCCTCGGTCCCTTCGGAACGCGCCACTCCCACCGGCCCCACCGGTCCCACCCAAATCGGCGACGTCCAGGCGCGCTCCTGGATCGTCCAGCGGTGACTCGGGTCGCAGCAGAGCGCGAGCTCCCGGGGAACCGAGTCGGGCCGGTCGCAGTCCACGCCGTGAGCGTTGCAGACGTGGGCGCTCCAACGACAGCTGGGATTCTCGATGACCCGCGCGTAGTAGAACGCCAGCTGCTCGGGATCGAAATCCGGATCGCTCCAGACGCTGCAGAGGGTCGCGGCGCCCGGACCGTGCGGCGTACACGTCGAGATGTCCACGCCGGCGCCGTTCTCGG
>JAPUKG010000110.1 GCA_027295775.1 Pseudomonadota bacterium | reverse complement strand
CAGGCGATCAAGGAGCGGAAGCCGTCGTTCCAGGCCGTGGCGGTGGAGCCCGAGGACAGCCCGGTTCTCTCCGGGGGCGCGCCGGGTCCGCACAAGATCCAGGGCATCGGCGCCGGCTTTGTGCCGAACGTACTCGAGATGGATCTGGTCGACGAGATCATCTCGGTGTCGAACGAACAGGCGCTCGAGATGGCTCGACGGCTGGCACGGGAGGAGGGCATCCTGTGCGGGATCTCTTCCGGTGCCAACGTGGCGGCGGCCCTCGAGTACGCGGGGCGGGCCGAGAACGAGGGAAAGCTCGTGGTGACGATCGTCCCGAGCTTCGGCGAGCGCTACATCCAGACGCTGCTCTTCGAGCCCTATCGCTACGAGGGGAGCGACGAAGTCGGTGCCTCCTGATCCGCCGGAAGCTGGCGCCGGATGTCCCATCGTCCGCTCCTTCGGTGCGGCGAGGCCCCGGATCCATCGCGATGCCTGGCTGGCGCCGGGCTGCGTCGTGGTAGGAGACGTGGAGATCGGACCCGACTCCACCGTCTGGTACGGGGCGGTGCTGCGGGGTGACGTCCACTCGATCCGGGTGGGCGCCCGCTCGAACCTGCAGGACCACAGCGTCGTCCACGTGACCGCGGGACGCTTCGCCGCGGAGATCGGCGACGAGGTGACGGTGGGCCACCGGGCGGTGGTGCACGGCTGCGTGATCAAGGATGGGGCGCTCGTGGGCATCGGTGCCAGCGTCCTGGACGGGGCCTCGGTGGGGGAGGGCGCCCTCGTCGCGGCGCACTCGGTGGTGACGCCGGGCACCGTGATTCCGCCGCGCGTGCTGGCCATGGGCACACCGGCCCGGGTGGTGCGCGAGCTCAGCGACGAGGAACAGCGCCTCCAGCTCGAGCGCGCCCTGGCTTACATCGAGACCGCGCGGGTCCACGCGAAGTCGGAGGCGCTCGGGGAATCCGGCGGATGACGCTCGACGGCGAAGAACGCGGCTCGCGGGCCGAGAAGAAGGCCCAGTCGCGACGGAAGATCCTGGAGTCCGCCCGCGACGTGTTCTTCCGGGACGGGTTCATGGCCGCCAACCTGGACGAGGTGGCCGAGCGCGCCGGAGTCGCCAAGGGCACCCTGTACCGATACTTCGAGAGCAAGGCCGATCTCTACGTGGCCGTGCTCGCCGACAACGGCCGCGTCTTCCTCGAGAAGATGAGCGAGGCCGCGTCCGGCAGCGGGTCCGCCGTGGAGCGGCTCGAGCGGCTCTCGGGCTTCTACCTCGAGCACTGGACGCGACACCGCGATTACTTCCAGATCTTCTGGGCGATCGACAACCAGCCGGTGATCGGGGAGCTGCCCGACGCGGTGGTCTCCGAGGTGACCCGGCTCTGGGAGCAGAGCCTGTCTGTGCTGAACCGGGTCCTCGAGCAAGGGGTGGAAGAGGGCAGCTTCCGTCCGTGCGACACCTGGGAGGTGGCGAACCTGCTCTGGACCCTGGCCAACGGCCTGATCCAGTCGGAGCAGACCGGCGCGCGCCGCGCGCTCCGCCGCCGCCCGCTCGAAGAGGTCTATCAGGACGGCATCGGCCTGCTGCTCCGCGGGCTCTCGTCGGCCCCGGGCTGAGCCCACGGCCCGGTCACGGGTCGGTTGGTTCTCCCTAGGGTCTTGACACCCAGACTGGGATCTCCGATTCTGAGGCCATTACAAGGTGACCCCGAGTCACCTTTGTTCTCGCAGTGGCCGACGGGGGGTGTCATGGGCGATTCGATTCAAAGTCGCGTCCAGGATCTGGTGGCGGAGCAGCTCGGACTGGACCGGAGCGATCTGGTCTCGGGCGCGAACATCCTCGACGACCTCGGTGCCGACTCCCTCGACGTGGTGGAGCTCGTGATGGCGATCGAAGAAACGTTCGGCCTCGAAGTTCCCGACGAAGAGATCGAGGCGCTGCGCACCATCGGCGACGTCGAGAAGTTCGTCGCCTCCCGCCTCGCGGCCTGAGCCCTTCTCAACTCTGCGAGGCGCGGGTGCTACGGCCCCGAGCGCAATCCCGGAAGGACGCGGTAGTAGGTTCCGAGGCCGACGCCGACGACGGCGAGGAAGAAGGCCGGCAGGAGCCGGCCGCTCATGGCGGCGCGGGCTCGCTCCTCGGCGACTCGCTGCTGCTCAGGGCCGGTCGGCACCTCGGCCAGGACGTCCATCAGGTCCGGGAGGATCAGCAGCAGGGACGTCGCCATGAAGAACACGAACAGGTACAGGATTACGAGTGTGAAGCGGGGCGTGAAGCTCGGGGTCCGCGGCATCCGGGGGCGGGGGACCGGGTCGGACATCGTCCCCCGAGGCTAATTCATCCCTGGGGCGCCCGCCTTGACCCGCCTGCAGGGCCTTCGTAGCCTCCCCCACCCGTGACGGAAGCGCGCGACACCCCCCGCAAGCTGGTCGTCTTCGACGGCGCCAACACCCTCTTCCGCGCCTTCTTCGCCATCCCGCACCTGCGCGCCCCCGACGGAACGCCCACCAACGCGGCGTACGGCTTCATCAACACCGTCATCAAGGTGCTGCGTGAGGAGTCTCCGGACTTCGTCGCGGTAGCCTACGATGCCCGCGGCGGGACCTTCCGGCACCGGATGTACCGCGACTACAAGGCGGGTCGCGACGCCACGCCGGAGGACCTTTCGGCGCAGCTCCCCCTGGCGCGCGAGCTCGTCGCCGCCCACGGCCTGTCGTGGGTGGAGGTGCCCGACTACGAGGCGGACGACGTGATCGCCACGCTGGTTGCGCAGGCGCCCGAAGACGTCTCCGTCATCATCGTGTCCACCGACAAGGACCTGATGCAGCTGGTGTCGGACCGGGTGATCCTGGTCGACGGCATCAAGGACCGCCGCTATGGCCCCGCCGAGGTCGAGGAGCGTTTCGGCGTGCCGCCCGAGCAGATCCTCGACCTGCGCGCACTGGTCGGCGACCCCAGCGACAACATCCCCGGCGTGAAGGGCATCGGAGAGAAGGGTGCGGCCAAGCTGATCACCGAGTGGAAGAGCCTCGAGCGCCTACTCGAGCACGCGTCCGACGTGAAGGCCAAACGCGCTCGCGAGGCGCTCGAGACCCGGGCCGACGAGGCCCGGCTGTCCAAGGAGCTCTCGACCCTCCGGTACGACGTGCCGCTGCCCGTGGTGCTGGACGACCTCGCGCGGCGCGAGCCCGAGACCGCACAGCTCCGCGAGCTCTATCAGAAGCTGGGCTTCACGCGCCTGCTGGAGGCGCTCGACCCCGGCGCGTCGTCCGCCGGCGCGGCCGCCGGCGACGACGTGGAGGTCGAGATCGTCAAGGGTGCGGGGGAGCTCGAGCGCACGCTCGCCGGCATGGGCGGGGACCCCCTGCCCGTGATCGCCATCCTGGGCGCGGGCAGCGCCGTCGATGCGCCGCTCCTCGGCCTGGCCTTCGCCAGTGCCGACGACCGCGCCCACTACGCGCCCCTGGGCGACGGCGGTGTCGATCCCGACGCGGTCCTGGAGGCGCTGCGCGCCTGGTTCGCGTCCGAGGCAGGCCACTGGATCGCAGCGAGCGCCAAGGACATCCACACCGCACTCGGTGAGCGCGGCCTCGAGCTCCCTGCGTCGACCTGCGACGTGTCGATTGCGGCCTTCCTGCTCGACCCGGCGGGCGCGCACCAGACCTGGGCGCTGTCGTCCCAGTATCTGGGCCGCAGCCTCGAGTCGTGGGAGGATCTGGCGGGCCGCGGTGCCAAGGCCGTCCCCGCGGCCGAGCTCCCCGTCGAGAAGCTCGGTCGCTGGGCGGGGCAGCAGGCCTGCGCGGTGCGCGCGCTGGCGCCGATCCTGCGCGAGCGACTCGAGGCCGACGGTCTCCTGCCGCTCTTCGCCGAGGTGGAGATGCCGCTCACCCGCGTGCTGTCCCAGGTCGAGCGAAACGGTGTGCGCATCGACGAGGCCTTGCTCGCCGCACTGTCGGAGGAGTACGAGAAGGAGCAGTCGCGGATCGAGGCCGAGATCTACACCCTGGCCGGGGGTCCGTTCAAGGTGAACTCGCCCAAGCAGCTGCAGCAGATCCTGTTCGAGAAGCTCAAGCTGCCGGTGATCAAGAAGACCAAGACGGGCTACTCCACCGATGAGGGGGTGCTCGAGCAGCTCGCCGCCCACCACGAGCTGCCCACCCGGATTCTGGCCTGGCGACGCCTGGCCAAGCTCGTGAGCACCTACATCGACGCGCTGCCGCCGCTGGTGAGCGAGCGGAGCGGGCGCATCCACCCCGAGTTCAACCAGACCGGCGCGGCTACCGGGCGGCTCTCCGCGTCGAATCCCAACGTGCAGAACATCCCGATTCGCACCGAGGAGGGCGTGCGCATCCGCGAGGCCTTCATCCCCGCCGAGGGCTGCGCGCTCCTCTCGGCCGACTACTCCCAGATCGAGCTCCGCATCCTCGCCCACTACTCGGGCGACGAGAGCCTGATCCAGGCCTTCCGGAATGGCGAAGACATCCACCGCCGCACTGCCGCCGAGGTGGAGGGTCTCGACAGCGACGCCGTCGGGGCCGACGCGCGCACCCGGGCCAAGGCCGTGAACTTCGGGATCATCTACGGGCTCTCGGCCTTCGGTCTGGCCAACCAGCTGGGGATCGCCACCGGCGAGGCCCAGGAGACCATCGACGCGTACTTCGCGCGCTATCCCGGCGTGCGCCGCTTCCTTGACGAGACCGTGAGCCGGGCGAGGGAGCGGGGCTTCGTGTCGACCCTGCTGGGGCGGCGGCGCTACCTGCCCGATCTCGGCTCCCGCAACCGGGTGCTGCGCCAGGCCGCCGAGCGGATGGCGGTGAACACCGTCATCCAGGGCTCCGAGGCCGATCTGACCAAGAAGGCCATGATCGTGGTACAGGCCGCGCTCCGCGAGGAGGGATTGGGGGCGAAGATGATCCTCCAGGTGCACGACGAGCTCGTCTTCGAGGTGCCGCGCGCCGAGGTCGAGGCGACCGGCGCCCTGGCCCGCGAGCGGATGGAGGGCGTGTTCCCGCTGGACGTGCCGCTCGTGGTGGACATCGGTGTGGGCGCCAACTGGCGCGAGGCCCACTGAGCGGGCCGCCCGCCTGGCTTCGAATGAAGCGGCCCGCTACTGCGTCCAAAGAGGAGTGGAGCGACACCGAGGCGGTGGCGTTGGCCCGAGAGGGTGATCACGACGCCTTCCGCGTGCTGGTGGAGCGCTACGGCGACCGGGTCTACCGGCTCGCGCTGCGGGTGCTTCGCGACGAAGAGCAGGCCCGGGACGCGGTCCAGGAGGCCTTTCTCAAGGTCTACGGGGCGCTGCGCCGATTCGAGGGTCGCTCCAGCTTCTACACGTGGCTGTACCGACTCGTGTTAAACCTGTGCCTGGACATCAAGAGACGCGACCGCTCCGATCGTCATGTGGAGTGGGACGAAGAGCGGCCGCCCGCGTTCCAGCCGGCGGACGTAGGCGCGCCGCAGGGGCCGGCTGGCCCGGGCGAGGCGCTGGAGCGGACCGAGCTGCGCGGCCGGATCGCGGCGGCCATCGAGACGCTGCCCGAGGACGCCCGGCAGACGTTGCTGCTGCGGGAGGTGGACGGGCTGAGCTACGCCGAGATCGCCGAGACCATGGGGATTCCCAAGGGCACCGTGATGAGCCGACTCCACTACGCGCGCCGCAAGCTCCAGGCCGAGCTGCAAGAGGCCGGCGTTGCGCCGCCGGCCAGCGAG
Organism: Pseudomonadota bacterium; assembly: GCA_027295775.1. Lineage (GTDB taxonomy): Bacteria > Myxococcota_A > UBA9160 > UBA9160 > UBA4427 > JAPUKG01. Next base: position 8,019 of record JAPUKG010000110.1, on the reverse strand, counting down.
GAGAGAAGTCGTGAGTGACCGGCTGGAGCGCGCCCTCCACGCCTATCACGACCGCGAGCTCGGCTGGTGGGCCCGAAACCGGCTCGAGGCCCGGCTGCGCCGCTCTCCCGAGCTCCGGGCGGAGCTGGCGGCGCTCGAATCACTGGGCGACCGGGTTCGGGAGAGCGAGGCTGCCGTGCGGTCGCCCGGTACCGGCGCTGACTTCTGGGAGGGCATCGCCGGGCGTCTTCGGGCCGTGGACGCCGCCGTCGAGGCCGAGGGCGCGGGACCGTCCCGCGCGCTCCCGGGTTGGCGTCCCCTGATCGCCGCCGCCGGGGTCGCCGCCGCGGTGGTCGCCCTGCTGGTCACCAGCTGGGTCCCGGCGCCGCCGGTGGCTCCCGTCGAAGAGGCTCTCGCCAGTGGCTCGGTCCGCTATCTCGACACCGGAGGTGCAGCGGTGTGGGTTCAGGATCGCAAAGGTGTCACCATCATCTGGGTGATGGACCGGACGCACGATGAAGTCTGAGGCGTTCGCGATCCTGTGCTGTCTTTGCGCGCTCTTCTGGGCCGGCGCGGTCCGGGCCGCGGGGCCGATCCAGATCGAGATCGTGGTGAGCCAGATCTCGAACCAGCCGGGCGGGATCGACGAGCGAGCGAAGAAGCTCCACCGCAAGCTCCGCCGGGAGTTCCGCTACCAGAGCCTGAAGGTCGTGCAGTCGAAGACGTTCGAGATCGACGTGGACGAGGTCGCGAGCCTCGAGCTGCCGAACGGGCGCGTGGTCCGGGTCACGCCCCTGCTCGTGGACGAGCGGGGCGCCCTGCTGGCCGTGGAGGTCGAGGGAACGCTCCAGACGGACCTGCGGGTGAAGAGCAATCACCTGGTCGTGATCGGCGCCCAGCGCTACGGCGACGGCAAGCTCGTCATCTCGCTGCAGCCCCGCTTCTAGGCGAGGTCGCCCCCCGTGGGGCCCCCAGGCGCTCCTCTGGGGCCCTTAGACGGCCTGACACATTCGCTGTCGGGTGGCCACTAACTAGACAGAAAGCCAAATATCCCCTTCCCAGGGAGGCCCGGAGCACCAGAAGGTGTTCCGGGCCGTCTTCTTTCTGGCTTCCGTTCCCGATCCCGCACTGCGTCCGGCGGTTGCTTCCCTCTGCTCCGGCCGCCTGACACCTTCCGTCCTTCGCGGCCACTACATAGACAGTAAAGCCAAATATCCCCTTCCCAGGGAGGCCCGGGGCGCCAGACGGTGTCCCGGGCCGTCTTCTTTCTGGCGGTCCGCGCCTCAGGCGGGGGCGAACAGGTTCACGCTGAACCACTTGCGTTCGTCGAGCCACTGCGCCTCGAGCGTCATGCCGCTCTCGACCGCCAGCGCGTCGATCTCGTCGAGTGAGTACTTGTACGAGTTCTCGGTGTGGATCGTCTCGCCGGCTTCGAACTCGACCACGAGGTCGAGCTTCTCGATACGCACCCGCTGCCGGGTCTGGCTCACCAGGTGCAGCTCGACCCGACCGGAGTCCTCCCGGTAGACCGCGCGGTGCCGGAAGCTGCCGTCCCGGAACTCGCCGCCGAGCTCGCGGTCGATGCGGGCGAGGAGGTTCAGGTTGAAGCGGGCGGTCACACCGCGGGCGTCGTCGTAGGCGCGCTCGAGCGTGCGGCGCTCCTTGCGCAGGTCGACGCCGACCAGGAGACGGTCGTTCTCGACCATCTCGGCGCGGAGCCGGGCCACGAAGCGGATGGCCTCGGGTCGGTCGAGGTTCCCGATGGAGGACCCGAGCCAGAGGACGAGGGTAGGCGCGTGCGACGCCTCGCGGATGCAGTGGAGCGCCCGGTCGTACTCCCCTTCGACCGCGCGGATGCGCAGGCCGGGGTAGTCCTCGAGCAGCGCCGCGGTGCTGTCCCGGAGCGCGCTTCGCGAGATGTCGACCGGCGAGAAGGTGAGCTGGCGCTGCCGCTTGAGGAGGGCTTCGATCAGGATGCGCGTCTTGCTGGCGCTGCCGCTTCCCAGCTCGACCAGCGAGGCGGGCTCGGCGAATGACCTCGCCAGCTCCTCGGCCCGCCGCTCGAGGATGCTCCGCTCGGTGCGGGTGGGGTAGTACTCGGGGAGATCGCAGATCTCCTCGAACAGGCGCGAGCCGGCCTCGTCGTACAAGAAGCGGCACGGGAGGCTCTTCTGCGCGGCGGTCAGGCCCGCCTGGACCTCTTCCGCGAAGCTGGCGGCGGAGTTTGCACGCTCTGGGGAGATCAGCTCGAAGCGGTCCCGGTCCCGGGGCGGCATGAATCGGGGACCTTATCACAGGCGCTCTGGAGGCTCAGCGGAGGAGCTTGGACTTGGCGATGGCGAACTCCTCGGCGGAGATCACGCCGCCCTCCTGGAGGCGCTTCAGCTTCTCGAGCTGTTCGGCCAAGGAGTCGTGCTCCTGCACCTCGATCGGGAACGAGACGTCGGTGGTGACCTTGAAGTCCGGGTTCTCTTCGTCGACCCGCCCGTCGGCGTCGTCCACCTCGTAGAGAACGAGCTCGTCCATGGCGAGCGGGTCGCGCGCCGGCGTGGCGGCCGCCATGGGCTCGGGACGGACGCGGAGTCCGGCCTGGCGCCGGCGGGCCTGCTCGTCGAGCTGGCGCTCCTGCTGCTCGGCGTGCCGCTCCATGGCCTCGTTGCGGATCACGGGATTGAGGGCGCGGGCCCTCCGCCGCTCGGCCCGCTGCGTGGCGGCCCGATTGCCCTTCATGAAGACGATGCAGCCCACCAGCGAGGCGGCGACGCCCGCACAGAAGGACTCGATGGGCAGGACTTCGGCGGTGGTGCCCAGGAAGCAGAGCGCTCCGATGAGCATCAGGCCCAGGCCCCGGCTGCGGGAGCGAGCCACGGTGTCCTCCATTCGTTTCTGCAGCCAGACGGATAACTCGGTGACCTGGATGGCTTATCGTCCGACAGTGCGTCCACGCTTGAGCGAGGGTCACGCCCGACCCGAGGAGTTGCCGGAGAGATGCCGCCTCCCGAGGTGAGTCGTGTCCTGCGCGGCGAGCGGGTGCACCTGCGGGCGCCCCTCGGCCGCGACCGACGCGAGCTGCTGGCCCTGACCCGGGCGAGCCGGTCGTTGCACCGGCCCTGGGTCTGGCCGCCCACCGGGCCCGCGGGCTTCGCGCGCTGGCGGGCCGAGGGGCGCTCGCCCAATCGGGAGCGCCGGCTCGTGTGCCGCAACGCCGACGGCGCCATCGTCGGCTATCTCGGTGTCAACGAGATCTCCTTCGGCGCCCTGCGCAGCGGCGCCCTCGGCTACTGGGTGGGGGCGCCGCACGCGGGCCACAGCTACATGCGGCAGGGTCTCGAGCTGCTGGTGGACCATCTGTTCCGGCGCCGGCGGGGTCGTCTGCACCGCCTGGAAGCCAACATCCAGCCCGGCAACGAGGCCTCGATCGCCCTGGCCCGGGCCTGCGGCTTCCAGCTCGAGGGCTTCTCTCCCCGCTACCTGCAGATCGGTGGCGAGTGGCTCGATCACGAGCGCTGGGCCCTCACCGCCGAGGGTTGGCACGCCGTGCAGCTCGCAGCTCGATTCCCTAGCGGACGGACCGGTCACCCCTCCCGGCGATGAACAACGCCATCTTCGGCGCGATGGTGTCTCTCAATAGATCGACAGCGTTCGTAGGGCGAATCAGAACATCGAGGTTCTGGATCACGCATCGATCATTGAGTGAAATGAGATCGATTCCCTGAAGTTCAACCTCGCCGATTCGGCCAGTGAACTCGAGAGCCAGCTCGTTTCCCTTCTGCCATTCGCGGTGGTAGGTAAACTCCTCGATCGTGTTGACGATGAGACCAAGAAGGTGGTGCACCAATTCGCGACCCTGGACCTTGGCCCAGTACGGAGGCGCGCCCAGGGAGACATCGTCGGCGAGTAGGCTCAGAAGGGCATCGAGGTCCTTCTCGGACACGACCCGGTGCCACTCGGTCCAGAACTTCTGGAGCTCGCTCGTCACGCGCGCCACCCTGCCTAGGCCGAAGACTCGTATTGCGTGAGCTCGACAACGACGCCGTCCGGAGCAGCGAGGTACGCGTAGGTGAGCCCCGATGGTTCTCGGACCGGTTGGCTCAATACGCGAACCCCGGAAGCCGAGAGCTCCACGATCGCGGCATCGACGTCTGCGACGCGGAGGCCGAAGTGGGCGACACCGAATCCATGGCGGTACGCCCCGTCTCCGGCCTCGGGTGGAGGCGCCGGGGCAAGCCCACTCGGAAAGCTGCCGAGAACCAGGACCTGCCCGCCGAGTGCAAGGAATATTCGAGTGTCGCCGTTGGCGTTGGTGTTGCGGTGGATCGACTTTGCTTCGAAGTGATCCGTGTAGAACCGCGCCGACTCCTCCGGCTCGGCCGCGTAGATGTGGATGTGATCGAGTGATTTCACCTGCATCGACTGTGCTCCCCGCGGCCGCGGCCAGCCGAATTGCGCCGACGGCTCCGTCTCCGTCCGCTGGAGCGTGCCCCGCGCGGCGGGCGGCGCTCGGGCCACTCGTCGGCGTCCGGCTCGAACCCCTCGAAGCGCCGGCGTGGGATCGGTGCGCCGATCATGCGTTCGGTGGCGCGCACCCAGTCGCGATCACTGCTGGTGACGAACGTGCAGGCCACGCCCTCGCGCTCCGCGCGGCCGGTGCGCCCGATGCGATGGGTGTAGGCCTCCGGCGTGTTCGGCACGTCGAAGTTGATCACGTGAGAGACGCCGCTCACGTCGATGCCGCGGGCTGCGATGTCCGTTGCCACCAGGATGTCGTAGCGGCGCGAGCGGAAGCCGCGCATGGCCCGATCGCGCTGAGCCTGGGACAGGTTTCCCTGGAGGCCCACGGCGCGGTGTCCCGCCTTGTCCAGCTGCTCGGCCAGGCGCCGGGCGCGGTGCTTCGTGCGGGTGAAGACGATGGCCGAGTGGCAGTCGTCGCCACGGAGTACGTGCTCGAGTAGGGCGCGCTTGCGCCCCTCCGCGACCAGGACCAGCGCGTGATCGATGGTGGCGGCCGGCGCGCTATCGGCCAACTCGACCACGTGCGGGTCCGTCAGCAGATCGTTGGCCAGCTGGCGAACCTCCGCCGGCATGGTGGCGGCGAACAGCAGGTTCTGCCGGCGCGCCGGCAGCGGTGCCAGGATTCGGCGGATGTCCGGCAGGAAGCCCATGTCGAACATGTGGTCGGCTTCGTCGAGCACCAGGGTCTCGATCTGGCCGAGGCGAAGCACGCCCTGCTGGAGCAGGTCGAGCACGCGGCCCGGGCAGCCCACCACGATCTCCGGGCGCTGGCGCAGCGCGTCCACCTGATTGCGCATGGAGACGCCGCCGTAGACGGTGACCGTCTTCAGCCGGGTGAACTTGGAGAGCGTTCGGATCTCGACGGCGATCTGGGTGGCGAGCTCCCGGGTGGGAGCGAGCACCAGGGCACGAGGGCCCTTGCGGCGCACCTCGAGGAGCCGGTCGAGCAGCGGCAGCGCGAAGGCTGCCGTCTTGCCGGTGCCGGTCTGGGCCAGGCCCAGCACGTCGCGGCCGTCGAGGCCGGCGGGAATGGTGTCGAGCTGGATCGGCCGTGGGTTCTCGAAGCCGGCGGCGCGGATGCCGCGCAATAGGACTTCGTCGAGTCCGAACCGGTCGAATCCGGTCGAGGAGAAGGATGCAGAAGCAGACATGAAGAGATTGTTCTCCGCCGTAGGCGTGCAGGCTGGGCCTGTACGGCACGGCCGTACGTTTCCGACCCACACACAACAGCGAAGGGCAAGAGGGATTCGTTGGCGGCGCGACCTCGGGAGGGGTGCAGAGAGGTCCTGTTGTTCGCCGCTGTCGGGCTGATGCCCGATCGAGGCAGCTAATTAGCCCGTCTGCGCGATCGGTGCCACCCCGGCACTAGGCCTCGGCGGCCTTTTGGAACAGGCTGGCCGGGATCGAGGGGTCGGCGGGAGCAACCGCAGCGAGTGCGAGGTTCTCCTCGACGTGGTCTGGGTGGCGCATGCCCACCACGGCCGAGGTCACCTGGGCCGTGCTGCGCACGAACTGGAGGCAGCACTGGGCATCGGTGCTCGCCTCGGGGAAGGCCTCCCGGACGAAGCCCGGAATGCGTCCGAGCACCCGGCCGCCGTACAGGGGCGCGCTGACCAGGACCGCGGTGCCCGTTCCCGCAAGCGCATCCAGCACTGCGCTCGAGTGCCCTTCGGGCGCGAGCTGCGACGCCAGGATGGCACCCTCGCCCATGGCCAGGCCGTAGGGAAGCTGGAGCGCGCGCAGGTGGTGGTCGGCGCCGCCCACGTCGAGGGCCAGCTCCAGCACGTCCGCGATCGCGAGATGTCCCCGCTCGGTGTGCGGGACCAGGAGCCCGTCCCAGGTGCAGAGGCCGTAGGCCGCAATCTCGCCGTCGGACACCGCGCCCTCGAGCGCTCTCATGGCGAGGGCGAGGTGCTCGCGGAACCCGTTCGGCCCGAAAGCGCGCAGGAAGAGCTCGGGCTGCTCGAGCAGATAGAGGTCCAGGGTTTCGAGGCCGAGATTGCTGCGGCTGCGGCGGATCTGGTCGCGCAGGAAGGCGGGCTCCAGGGAGTGCCCGTCCACGACCCGGCTCGGATCGACGAGTCCGGTGTCGACGTAGGTCGAGTAGAGGTACCGCTGGGCTTCGCGGGTGTCGCGGGTGAAGTCCGGGTCGGGGATCAGGGCGCCGCCCTTGGTCACGACGACCACCTCGTCCCGGGCGGCCGCGCCCTCCGCGAAGCCGCGGCGCAGCGCCACGCCGACAGCGCGCTCGCTGGTCTGGAAGCGGTCCGAGAGCGCCGTGTCGAACACATTCACGCCGAGCTCGAGGCAGCGGGACACCGCCGACCGGATCAGCAGATCGTCCGCGCCGCCCGGGTCACCGCGCCGGGTACCGAGGGCGATGGAGGAGAACGACAGCCGGTCCGGGCTCCGGAAGTGGCCCGGCAGGTGGGCGAAGCGTTCGGCGAAGCGGGCGGTGCCCGCTGCGCTGGCCCGGCCCGGGATGAGCGGATCGTCTCCTCGACCGGTCATGGGGCGCCAAGGCTAACGCGGGCCTCTCGGCGGCGCAGGCGGGGGGTACCGTCTCGGTGTAGCCTGCCGCGGATGCCGGGGAATCGCAGGCTGGCGGCCCTCCTGTCGGCCGACGCCGTCGGATACAGCCGCCTCATGGCCGATGACGAGACGGCGACGGTGCGGCTCGTGACCACCTGCCGAAGGCGAATCTCGGATAAAGTCGGCCAGCACGGAGGCCGCGTCGTCGATGCTCCGGGCGACAACGTCCTCGCGGAGTTTCCGAGCGCCGTGGAGGCCGTCGTCTGTGCGCTGGAGATCCAGGAAGAGCTGGCGGAGCTGAACGCCGACCTTCCGGAGCGCCGGCGCATGCTCTTCCGCATCGGGGTCCATCTCGGCGACCTGGTTGCCGAGGGCGATCGAATCTACGGCGACGGGGTGAACGTGACGGCGCGGCTGGAGAGCCTGGCCGAGCCCGGGGGCGTCTGCATCTCGGGTGCGGTCCGCGACCAGGTGCGCGGCAAGCACGCGATCCGCCTCGACGACCTGGGCGATCACTCGATGAAGAACCTGCCCGAGCCGGTCCGCGTGTACCGCGCGCGACGAGGAGACGGGGCACCGGGGGAGGCGGGGCGACCCCGTCGCCGCGTCGGACGCGGTCGGATCGCTGCGCTGGGAGGGCTCGGGCTCGCTCTGGTGCTGGTGCTGGCCCTCGCGGCCAGCTGGCCGGCGCCCTTGGGCTGGCTGCTCGACTGGACCGGCGCGAGTGGTCCCGGGGAGAATCCGCCGCTCCCGGACAAGCCCTCCATCGTCGTCCTGCCCTTCGCCAACATGAGCGGAGATCTCGAGCAGGAGTACTTCGCAGACGGGATCAGCGAGGACCTCACTACCGAGCTGGCCCGGAACGACGCGCTCTTCGTAATCTCGCGCAACTCGGCGTTCAGCTACAAGGGAGAATCCGTCAAGGTCGAGGAGATCGGTCAGGAGCTGGGCGTGCGATACGTGCTCGAGGGCAGCGTTCGCAAGGTCGGAGATCGG
>JAPUKG010000011.1 GCA_027295775.1 Pseudomonadota bacterium | reverse complement strand
AGCGAGGACCTCACTACCGAGCTGGCCCGGAACGACGCGCTCTTCGTAATCTCGCGCAACTCGGCGTTCAGCTACAAGGGGCAGGCGGTGAAGGTCGAGGACGTGGCCCGGGAGCTGGGCGTGCGCTACGTGCTGGAAGGCAGCGTTCGCAGGGCCGGAGATCGCGTGCGCATCACCGCGCAGCTGATCGACGCGAGCACCGGCTTTCACCTGTGGAGCGAGCGCTATGACCGCCGTCTCACCGACATCTTCGCGCTCCAGACGGAGCTCGCGGACGAGATCCAGACAGCGCTGCGGGTCGAGATCCGCGACGCGGAGATCGCCCGGGTCCGCCAGCCGGAGACGCGCAACGTCGACGCGTACGACGCCTACCTGCGCGGTCTCGCCCACTTCGAGCACTTCCGCCTCGAACGAAACCGGGAGGCGCGCCGCTGGTTCGCCCGGGCCATCGAGCTGGATCCCGAATTCGCGTCCGCCCACGCGATGGTCGGCAATACCTACGGCATCGAGTACATGTTCGGCTGGAACACGGACCCCGCATTGATGGCTCGCGCCGAGGAGGGCGCGCGCCGGGCGCTCGAGCTCGATATCGCCAGTTCCGACGCCTGGACCGTTCTCGCGACCGTTCACCTCACGCGGGGGGAGCACGAGGCGGCGATCACGGCGGCCGAGCGGGGGATCGCCGCCGAGCCGAGCTTGGAAGTCCCCTATCTGATACGCGGCATGGCGCTGGCCGACCAGGGCCGGATCCTTCCTGCGCTGGCGTCCATCGCGCAGGCACGGCGGCTGAACCCCGAAGGCGGGACCACGGACCTCGAGGTCTTCGCGTTCGTCGAATCCCTGGCCGGGCGCATCGACGAGGCCGTCGCGATGCTCGAACAGGCGCGTGCGGCGAATCCAGACCTGATCTATTCCCGGCTCTTCCTGCTCGTGCAGCGAGACGCGGAGGGGCGCGGCGACGAGGCGCGCGCGCTCGCCGCGGAGGTCCTGAGCATCAATTCCGACCTCACCGCCGAACAAGGCGCGATGCTGCTCCGGGAGTCCGGCGCCGTCGAACCGCTTCGCCGGGCCGGCCTTCCGTAGGCGGTCTCCGCGCTGGCAGATGCGCCCGCGATGTGGTTGGGTCCGACCGCGGGCGCGAAGGAGAGATCGTGCAGGACCTGTTCTCGATCCGGGGCAAGATCGCCCTGGTCACCGGCGGAACGCGCGGCATCGGGCTGATGATCGCCCGCGGCTTCGCCGAGGCGGGGGCGCGGGTGTACGTGTCGTCGCGCAAGGCCGAGGCGTGCGCGGAGACGGCGGCGGCGCTCTCGAAGAACGGCGAGTGCGTGGGCCTGGCGGCGGACCTGCAGAGCGAGGCGGAGTGCCTGCGGCTCGCGCAGGAGATCGCCTCGCGGGAGTCGGAGCTCCACATCCTCGTCAACAACGCCGGCACCAACTGGGGTGCGCCGCTGGCGGAGTTTCCCGAGTCGGGCTGGGACAAGGTCCTGAACCTCAATCTGAAGGGACCGTTCTTCCTGACCCGCGCGCTCCTACCCCAGCTCGAGAAGGCCTCCCGGCCCGGCGACCCGGCCCGCGTCCTCAACGTGGGCTCGATCGACGGCCTGTCGGTTCCGGCTCTCGAGACCTACTCGTACTCGGCGAGCAAGGCGGCGCTCCACCACATGACCCGGGTGCTGGCGCGCAAGCTGGCGCCGCGGATCACCGTGAACGCGATCGCGCCCGGGCCCTTCGAGAGCAAGATGATGGCCGCCACTCTCGACCAGTTCCGCGACGTCATCGTCGCGGGCTGCCCCATGGGTCGCATCGGCGAGCCCGAGGACATGGCGGGCGTCGCCATCTACCTGGCCTCCCGGGCGGGCGCCTACCTGACCGGCACCGTGATTCCCGTCGACGGTGGCATCTCCACCACCCGCTAGCCGTGCCGGTCTGGTCCGCGTGCCGGCTCGTGCTCCTCTCGCAGGACGGCAGCCCCGTCTTCGAGTGCGACGACGGCGAGGTGCGCCTCGACGGCACTGTTCTGCTGGTGAGCTACTTCGACGACCAGGGCCCCGTGGTCCTGGCCGGACCCGAGGAGAGCGATGGCCACTTCCGGCTGGTGGCCCGCAGCCGCCCGCGCACCGCCACCCTGTCGAGAGCCGGGGACCGCCTGGAGGGAGACTGGGTCGAGGGAGACGAGCGCGGCACCTGGTGGATCGCGCTCCGGAACGACTGAGCGCTTAGTCGCTGCGGAGACGGACCTTGTAGTTGCCTCGGCCCTCGTCGTACTCGAGGTCGATCAGCTTCTGCCGCTCCGCCTCCTTCAGCAGGTCGGCGAAGCTCCGGTAGCCGTAGTAGCTCTCGTTGAAGCCCGGGTAGACCCGCCGGATCGTCTGCTTGATCATGGATCCCCAGAGCGGGTCGTAGTCCAGGTCCAGGGAGCGGACGATCTCGATCAAGCGGTCCACGGACTCCTGCACCTTGTCATCGGCCGAGTCCTTGCTGCCCTTCGCGCGCGGGGTCTTGGGGCGCTTCTTCTCCACCCGCACCAGATCGTCGTAGTAGATGAACTCGTCGCAGTTCGAGATCAACAGGTCCGAGCTCGAGTTCTTGACCCCGCACCCGATCACGCGCTTGTCGTTCTCCTTGAGCTTCGAGACCAGGGGCGAGAAGTCGCTGTCGCCGGTCAGCAGGGCGAAGATGTCGATGTGCTGCTTCGCGTAGCAGAGGTCGATGGCGTCCACGACCATGCGGATGTCCGCGCTGTTCTTCCCGCTCAT
>JAPUKG010000109.1 GCA_027295775.1 Pseudomonadota bacterium | reverse complement strand
GCGCCACCCGCAAGGGATCGAGCGAGCGCTACCTGCTGGCCCGCAGCCTCCGGGCCGGCGCAGGCTAGAATCGACGCCCCATCGTCGGAGCCGGAGAAGAGGACGGAGAACCCCCGTGTCCGACCGACCCTTCCACGTACTCGGCGTCCAGCAGATCGCGGTGGGCGGCCTCGACAAGGTCGCCCTCGGGCGCTTCTGGATCGACACCCTGGGTCTCACCCGGGCCGGCAGCTACAAGAGCCCTGCCGAGAACGTAGATGAGGACATCGCCACCCTGGGCTCCGGGCCGACCGCGGTCGAGGTCGACCTGATGCAGCCGATCGATCCCGACAAGCGCCCGCGCGTCCACGACCCCGCCCTGAACCACGTGGGCCTCTGGGTCGATGACCTGGCCGCCGCCGTCGAGTGGCTGACCGCCAAGGGCGTGCGCTTCACGCCAGGCGGCATCCGCAAGGGCGCCAGCGGACACGACGTCTGCTTCATCCACCCCAAGGGCAACGACGACGCGCCGATCGGCGCCGAGGGCGTGCTGGTCGAGCTGGTCCAGGCGCCGCCGGACGTGATCGAAGCCCTGCGCTCCTGACGGCGCGCTCCCGACGACGGAGAGGTCCCCATGAGCGACGAGGTCCGCGAGTTCCGGGTCGATGTTCCCGAGGAGGTGCTGGCGGATCTGCGCCGGCGGCTGGCCGACGCGCGCTACCCCGAGCAGATCCCGGGCACGGGCTGGGAGTACGGAACCGAGCTCGGGAAGCTGAAGGAGCTGGTGGCCTACTGGCGCGACAAGTTCGATTGGCGCGCCCAGGAGGCGCGGCTGAACGCCTTTCCCCAGTTCGAGACCGAGATCGACGGCCAGCGCATCCACTTCATCCACGCGCGTTCGCGCCACGAGAACGCGATGCCGCTGCTCATCTCGCACGGCTGGCCGGGCTCGGTGGTGGAGTTCCTGAAGGTGATCGAGCCGCTGCGCGATCCCGAGGCCCACGGGGGAAGGGCGGAGGACGCCTTCCACGTGATCTGTCCATCGCTGCCGGGCTACGGCTTCTCGGGACCGACCGACGAGCGCCAGTGGGATCTCCAGCGCATGGCCGACGCCTTCGCCGCGCTGATGGCGCGCCTGGGCTACACGCGATACGGCGCCCAGGGCGGCGACTGGGGCGCGCTCATCACCACCCAGATCGGGCTGCGCGACGCCGAGCACCTCTCGGGCATCCACGTGAACATGCCCGTGGCGCTCCCGCCGGCCGGGGCAGATCCGCAGGAGGGACTCAGCGACGCGGAGAAGGCCGACCTGGCGGACTACCAGCTCTTCGACCTGAACGAGACCGGCTACCAGAAGATCCAGGGCAGCAAGCCCCAGACCCTGGGCTTCGCTCTGATGGATTCGCCGACGGGGCTGGCCGCGTGGATCCTCGAGAAGTTCCGTACCTGGAGCGACTGCGGCGGCGACGTCGAGAGCGTCTACACCTTGGACGAGCTCCTGGCCAATATCACCGTCTACTGGGTGACCGGCACGATCACCTCGTCCACGCGCCTCTACTACGAGGTGACGAAGGGAGGACGGGTCGGCTTCATCGGCAACAAGGTTCAGGTGCCGACCGGCGTCGCGCGCTTCCCGAAGGAGATCATGCGCTTTCCCCGAAAGTGGGTGGAGAACCACTACAATGTCACCCACTGGACGGACATGCCCCGGGGCGGGCATTTCGCCGCCATGGAGCAGCCGGCGCTCTTCGTGGAGGACGTGCGCAAGTTCTTCGCCACAGTGCGCTAGCGGCTCCGGCCCCATCGAGAAGGAGACCCCGTGGCCGAGGAGATCCCCACCTTCTGCCGGGTGTGCGAGCCCTCCTGCGGCCTGCTGGCGCGCGTGGAGGACGGCGAGCTGGTCGGTCTCCGCCCCGACCGCGAGCACCCGGTAACCCGGGGCTTCTCCTGCCACAAGGGGATGGCGAGCCTCGACATCCACCGGGATCCGGATCGGCTCGACCATCCGAAGAAGCGCCGCGGCGACGCCTTCGAGCGGATCCACTGGGACGACGCCATCCAGGAGATCGCCGCGAAGATCCGCTCGCTCCAGGCCGAGCACGGGGTCAACTCGGTGGCCTTCTACCTGGGCAACCCGCTGGCCTTCAACGCCCTGGCCGGTCCGGCGATCGGCTCGACCATCGTGCAGCTCCGGACGCGCCGCGTGTTCGGCTCCGGCACCCAGGACTGCTCCAACAAATTCGCCGCCGGCGAGGCGGTGTTCGGGTCGAGCACCGTCCACCCGATCCCGGACATCGACCACACCCATCACCTGCTCGTGTTCGGCTCGAATCCGCGGGTGTCGCGCATGAGCTTCCTGTCCATTGTCGACCCGATACGGAAGCTGCGCGCGGCCGTGAAGCGCGGCGCCGTCGTCCGCTACGTGAATCCGCGGCGCATCGAGTCCGCCGCGGCCGATGGCGGAGAGGTGGTGTTGATCCGGCCCGACACGGACGTGTACCTGATGGCGGCGATGCTGTGTGCCCTGGAGCGCACCGGCCGCTTCAACGAGGACGTGCTCGAGCGCCACGCCAGCCACGTCGAGGGGCTGCGGGAGTTCGTGCGCCGCTATCCGCCCGAGCGCGTGGCCGGCTTCACCGGGATCGCGGCGGCGGACATCGAGCGCATGGCGTTCGAGTTCTCCGACGCCGAGAGCGCCGCAGTCTACATGTCGACGGGCACCAACATGGGGCGCCAGGGAACCCTCGCCTACTGGCTCCTGTTCATGCTCTGCCTGGTGACCGGCAACCTCGACCGGCGCGGCGGCAACCTCTACTCCCTCGGCTTCTACCCCGCCGCCAAGGCCGGCCGCATCGATCCGGAGCGCGCGTTCTTCGACAGCCCCTACGGCCGCATCCGGCGCATCCGCGGCTCGCTGCCCGGCAACCTGCTGCCGGACATGATCGAGGATCCCGAGGATCCGATCCGGGCGCTCGTGGTCGTGGCGGGGAATCCCGTGCTCTCGGTGGGCGGCGAGGAGCGCATGCGCCGTGCGCTCGCGGGACTCGAGCTCCTGGTGTCGGTGGACCTCTACCAGAACGCCACCGGCGAGCTGGCCCACTACCTGCTGCCGACGACGGATATGCTCGAGCGGCCGGACATCAACATCTGCGGCCTCGGCATGCAGCACCAGCCCTTCGTGCAGTACACCGACCGGGTCGTCGCGCCGCGGGCCGAGCGCCGCGAGGAGTGGTGGATCTTCGCGCGCCTGGAGCAGGAGCTGGGGCTCAAGTCCGCCCTCGACGCCGGACCCGAGCCGCCGGTCTTCCTGCGCGTGGACCACATGCTGGCGCGGACCGGTCTCTCGGTGGAGAAGCTCATGGCCGCGCCGCACCAGACGGCGGTGTTGCCGGAGGTGGAGCC
>JAPUKG010000108.1 GCA_027295775.1 Pseudomonadota bacterium | reverse complement strand
ATGTCCCTCCGCCACGCCATCCTCGGTGTCCTCGAGTTCCAGCCGATGCACGGCTACGCGCTCCAGTGCGTGCTCGAGGAGGGCATCTCCTACTTCTGGCCGGTCAACCTGCCCGCCATCTACCCCTGCCTGAAGCGGCTCGAGCAGGAGGGACTGGTCACCCACGAGACCGAGGCAAGCCTCGAGGGGAGGCCGAACCGCAAGGTCTGCACGGTCACCGCGGCGGGCCGGGAGGAGCTGGCGCGCTGGCGCCGCGAGCCCCCCGAGTCCGACGTCCCGCGCTTCCGCAACGAGCTCTTCCTGAAGCTCCTGTTCTCGCGGCGCGAGAACCTGCCGGACACGCGCGAGTGGATCGAGCGCGAGGAGGCCCAGTGCGCCAAACGCCTGGCGGCGCTCCGCGGTCGGATCGAGCAGGGCGAGGCCCAGCCGCTCTTCGTGCGCTTCCTGCGCGAGTCCGGCCAGGCCCACCTGGAGCTTCACGTCGAGCGGCTGCGGCACCTGCGCAGCCAGATCGATGAGATCCTTTCGCCGGACCCGGATCCCGACCCGCGCCGCGACGAGCAGCCCATGGGTCTGGGCCTCGAGGTGTAAGGGGGCGAAGACGAACCGACCCGCCACCACTTTTCGCCCCCCGCGACCCCGAGCAAGGTGCTCGGGGTCGTGCTCTTTTGGGGGGGCCCCTGTCCTACGATGGCCGTATTCGCGGCGCCTCGCTCACGCTCACCGTCCTCACGGGCTTCGTCGGGCTCGTCTACCAGGTCGCCTGGCAGAAGTACCTGGCGGCGCTGCTGGGCTCCCACGCCGAGGCCACCGCGGCGGTGCTCGCCCTCTTCCTCGGCGGACTCGCGCTGGGCTACGCGCTCTTCGGCCGCTGGACCCGGCGCATCTCCGGGCCCGGCGCCCGCCGGCGCCTACTCGTCACCTACGGCGGGGTAGAGCTGGCGATCGGCCTGTGGGCGCTGGCCTTCCCATTCCTCTTCCGCGCGGCGCACTCGATCTCGGCCTCCCGACGGTCCCGCAGCCCTGCGTGCAGGGGATCTCTTCTTCGAGCACTATCACCACGCGGTGCCGTTTCATCCGGACTGGGCGCGATGAGAACCCGAACCCGCGGTGTCGTCTGGGGGCTGTGCACGGCTCTCCTGCTGGCGCCGGGGGCCGCGCAGGCCGAGTCCCGGGAATCCCTCCCGGTCGAGAGCGAGCGCGGGACCGCGTTCGAGCGCTTCTTCCTCGAGCACCCGTGGCTGACCACGGGCCTGTTCCTGGCCGGCGGCGGCCTGCTGGCCGCCTTTGCCGACGATCCCGCGGACCCGCGCTGGGTCGGCGGCAACGGCTTCGACGACCCGGTCCGCTCGGGGCTGCGCTTCGACTCGGCGCGGGGCCGCGACCGGGCCGATCTGGCCAGCGACGTGTTCCAGTACGCGCTGATCGCGGCGCCCTACGTCGACGCGCTCGCCTACTACGCGCTGACCCGCGACCCGGAGGACCCGCGCCACGCGGAGCGCAACCACGTCACCCTCGGCATGCTGCGAACCAGCCTGAACATGTGGGCGCTCACCACCGCCACCACCGTGGCCACCAAGGCCGCGGCCGGTCGCCAGCGCCCGGACAGCTTCCAGTGCCTGGTGAACGGCGGCGGCGCGGGCTGCGACTCCGAGAACAGCAGCTTCTTCAGCGGCCACTCGTCGATCAGCTTCGCGGGCGCGGGACGGGTCTGCGGCCAGCACAAGCACCACGAGTTCTTCCGAGCCTCGGCGACAGCGAGCTGGGACTGGAGGGACACCCTGGTGTGCGGCAGCTCGGTGCTCGCGGCCACCAGCGCCGCCATGCTCCGCGTGGGCTCGGACAAGCACTGGGCCACGGACGTGATCGTCGGCGCCAGCGTGGGCTGGGTCTTCGGGTTCGTGCTGCCCGACCTCTGGTACAACCGGCACTACCGGCCGAGGCCCGGCGACGCCCCGCCGCCCAGCGTGATTCCCCTGGCGGGACGAGACAGCGCGGGGCTTCTGTTCGTGAAGCGCTTCTAGCGCGGCCGGTGCAGAGCGGTGCTAGCGCCGGCGCAGGCGGCGCTTCACCCACGACTCGCGCTTGCAACGCACGTCGACGCCGCCGAACAGCGCGAGCCCCGTGACGCGCAGGACCGGCGCGTCGTCTTCCTCCGCGCGCTGCTGCAGGTGGCTGAAGTTGCCGAAGATTCCGAGCCCTCGAGTCTCCACGTGGACGTCGGGGGGCACCACGATGTGCACGCCGCCGAACAGGGAGAGCACCTTGATCTCCGAGCGTCCCTCCAGGAGATCGGCCTCGCAGTAGTCGAGATGCACGCCCCCGAACAGGCTGAACACCGAGAGCACCTCCGGTGGCTCCCAGGAGCCCTTGCGGTGGGCGCCGCTGAAGATGGACACGATCGCGTCCCGGTCGTCCATCCGATCGATGGGATCGATGGGATCGATGGGGCCGGCGGGGTCGCGGCGAGCCGGCAGGGCCCCGTCTCCGCCCCGTTCGCCCCGCCGGACGAGCTCGTCGAGCTGGGCCCGGCGCTCCTTGGTGAGCTTGGCCACGACCCGATGTTAATCCAAGTCCCGGACGAGTCGCGAAAAGCAGAAACAAGCGTGCCGAGCTCGGATCGGGACGTCACCAGTGCGCGGCGAGCGAGCTAGACTGCCGACCGCGGAGAGCCGCCGGGGAAGACATGAGGCACGACATGCGAGTCGTCTACCGCCTCCGGGTCGAGGAGGCCCTGGCCGCCCAGCGGGCGGAGGCGGTCGCCCTCGAGCAGACCGTGGAGGTCCCCCGGGCGGCGGTTCGCGACCCGTTCGTGGAGAAGGAGATCCTGGGCCGGGTGGAGTCGGTCGTGCCGGACAGCGAGAGGACGTATCTGGCGACCATCGCCCTGCCCGTGGCCGCGACCGGCCTGGACCCGGCTCATCTGCTGACCATCCTGTTCGGCAACACCTCGCTCCAGCCGGACGCGGAGCTGGTGAGCTTCGAGCTGCCGGACGAGCTGCTTCGCGCGCTCCGAGGCCCGCGCTTCGGCATCGAGGGAATCCGCCGACAGACCGGTGTCGAGGACCGGGCGCTCACCTGCACGGCGCTCAAGCCCCAGGGCCTCTCGGTGGATGCGCTGGCCCACCTGTGCACCCGCTTCGCCCGCGCCGGCATCGACCTGATCAAGGACGACCACGGCCTGGCGGACCAGTCGTTCGCGCCCTTTGCCGATCGACTCGAGGCCTGCCAGCGCGCGGTCGAGGAGGTGGCCGACGAGACGGGCCACCGCGCGCTGTACGTCCCCAACCTGACCGGCACGCCCGAGGTGATCGCGCGCCAGCTCGATCGGGCACAGGAAGCCGGGGTGGGCGCCGTGATGGTCGCGCCCATGCTGGTCGGACTGCCCGCGTTCTGGGAGCTCTGCCAGCAGCGGTGCTCGGTTCCGGTGCTCGCCCACCCGACCTGGGGCGGGGCCCTGCGCATCGCGCCGGAGACCCTGTTCGGGCGCATCTACCGGCTCTACGGCGCGGACGCCGTGATCTTCGTGCACTGGGACGGCCGCTTCGCGTACTCGCCGGACACCTGCTCCCGGCTGGCGGAGGGCCTGCGCGAGCCGTGGGGCGAGATCCGCCCCGCACTGCCCGTTCCCGCCGGCGGCCTGTCGGTGGATCGGGTTCAGCGGGTCGTCGAGTTCTACGGCCGGGACCAGATGCTGCTGATCGGCGGCAGCCTGTACCTGGCCGGGAGCGCGCTCGAGGCGCGCAGCCGCGGCTTCGCGGAGTCGGTCGCGCGCGCGAGCGAGGCGCTCGGCTAGCCCCGAACGGCCCAGAGCAGAGCGCCCGCGCCCGGACGAAAAATGGCGCCCCCGCCACGAAGGGCGGGGGCGCCATCTGGAAACGAAATCCGTCCGATCTAGAACACCGACTGGCCAAACACCGCGAGCCCGGCCGCGTCACACGGGCCGACCTGCGTCATGGCCGAGAGGCCAGCCCACGGGCAGGCGAGTCCGTCGATGGCGACGCCGGCAGCGTCCGGCTTCGCGTAGCCCCACTGCTGCACGGCGCCGTCGGCGTCGAGGTCCGCCTCGGCCGATGCCGTGTAGGCCGTGGCGGTGGCGTTGATCGTAATGCCGTAGTTGAAGAACACGTCTCCCTCGGGGCCCCAGCCGATAGTACTGAAGTCGGGCGGCGGCGGAGCGGTGGGCCAGGGGGCCTTCTGCGAGCCGGGCGGGGTGCCGACGACGCCGGGGGCCGAGGCGGCGGCGATGTAGGCCCCGAACTCGGCCAGGTAGGACTCCTCGGCGGTCCGAATCGCCGCGAGGTTGACCTTCCCCTCCGAGGTCTTCGACTTCAGCTGGAAGCGGAG
>JAPUKG010000107.1 GCA_027295775.1 Pseudomonadota bacterium | reverse complement strand
AGCATGGGCGCGGTCGACGCCGCGCAGCTGCACGAGAGTGTCGTGTCGCTGCACGCGCTGGGTGTCACCTGGGTGGCGATCAACGTCCCCTGCCGCTCGCGATCGGAGTATCGTGATCGGGTTGGCGCCCTGGGCGAGGCGATTCGTGGGGACTCGGACGGGAACACGCAGTGAAGTGGACCGACATACACTCGAAGCTCGTGCGGCTCTTGTGGGGCTCGCTCCTGTTCTCGATGTTCGGACTGTGCGTGGAGATCGTCTTCACCGGAGCTTCTGCCGGCCGGGGCGGGAGCTTGCGCGGACACGTCTCGCTGCTGATGATCCCGGTCTACATGGCCGCCTACCTCGTCACCGGCGGCGGCCTGCGCCTGGCGGAGCGCTGGGGCCTCACCCACCTGGCGGTACGCATCCCCGTCGCCCTGGTCGTGATCTACGCCATCGAGTGGGCCTTCGGCGCGGCGTATCAGTCGCTGGGCCTCTCGCCCTGGCACTACGATCACGGCTGGGCGAGCGAGTTCAGCGGCGGCGCCGTCACGCTGTACTACCTGCCCGCCTGGACCCTGTTCGCGATCATCGTCGTGCAGGTCTGGCGGGTCGTTCACGCCGTCTCGCCCCACGTGGACGCGGCCGCACGAGAAGAGCTCGGCGCCCTGGCCCGGGACGTCCTGCGCGCGCGCGTGGATCCGGTGATCCCCAAGCAGGTGGCCGACCGCGCCTACGCCCTGGCCGCCGCGATCCGCGCGCAGCTCCCCACCCGAGCAGGCTGACCCTATAGATACGCCGCGTAGTCGTCGAGGACCGGCAGGACCCGGTCCCGCGGCGCCGAGGGCAGCCGCAGCACCACCTCGGTGACGCCCCCATCCCGGTAGTGGTCGAGCTTCGCGGCGTCCGGAAACACGCCCATCGGAACCACGTGCAGGGAGGCCGGGTCCCGGCCCCGCTCCTCGAACGCGCGCCGCAGGTCGGGCAGCGCCTTCCGGAGACCCGCCCCGCCAATCGGCATCCATCCATCCCCGTACTCGGCGACGTGATCGAACAGGACGGGGCCAGCGGCGCCGCCGATCAGGATCCGCGGCCGCGGCTGCTGCACCGGCTTGGGCCACTGCCAGCTGGGCTCGAACGAGACGAACTCGCCGCGGAATTCGGCCACCTCGTTCGCCCACAGGGCCTGCATGGCCAACATCTTCTCGCGCACCAGCGCCCGGCGCCGCTTCACGTCGATGCCGTGGTTCTCCATCTCCTCGTGGTTCCAGCCGTAGCCGATGCCCAGCACCAGCCGGCCGTCCGACAGCAGGTCGAGGGTGGCGAGCTGCTTGGCAAGGGTGATCGCGTCGTGCTGGGCGACCAGGGCGATCCCGGTGCCGAGGCGGATCTTCGAGGTCACCGCGGCGGCGGCGGCCAACGCGATGTACGGATCGAGGCTGCGCTTGTACTCCTCGCTGAGAACTCCGTCCCCGGTGGGCGGGGGAGTGCGCCGACTGGTGGGGATGTGGGTGTGCTCTGGGACGTACAGGGATGCGAAGCCGCGCGCCTCGGCCTCCCGGGCGACGTCGACCGGACTCATGGTGAGATCCGTCGAGTGGATGGTGACTCCGATCTCCACGAGCGGGCGAGAGTAGCGTGTCGAAATCGAGACTCGGCCGGCGGAATCCCAGCCCGGTCGCGGCAGAGAACCCTGCTATCCTATTCTGCAACACGTTCTAGTCCGGGATGACGTTGTCCTTCGACCCCCACTACAAGCTCGAGCACCGCTACACGCGGGAGTCGGGGCGCGTGTACATCACGGGGGTGCAGGCGCTGGTCCGGCTGCCGATGCTGCAGCACCAGCGCGACCGGGCGGAGGGTCTCGACACCGCGGGCTTCATCTCGGGCTACCGCGGCTCTCCCCTCGGAACCTACGACATAGCGCTCTGGCAGGCGAAGTCCCTGCTCGAGGCGAACCAGATCCACTTCGAGCCGGGGGTGAACGAGGACCTGGCCGCGACCGCGGTGTGGGGCTCCCAGCAGGCGAACCTGATGGCGGGCCCGCGCCACGACGGCGTCTTCGGTATCTGGTACGGCAAGGGACCCGGCGTGGACCGCTCCTGCGACGCGCTCAAGCACGCCAACTACGCGGGCACGGCGCCCCACGGCGGCGTGCTGGCGCTGTGCGGCGACGACCCCGGCGCGCGCTCGTCGTCGATCGCGCACCAGAGCGAGCCGGCGCTCATCCACTGCGGCATCCCCATCCTGAATCCGTCGAACGTGCAGGAGTACCTCGATCTCGGCCTGCAGGGCTTCGCGCTGTCGCGCTTCTCGGGCTGCTGGGTGGGTTTCAAGTGCCTGACCGACACTGTCGACAGCGCGGCGTCGGTGGAGGTGGGACCCGATCGTGTGCGCATCGTCACGCCCGACGACTTCACTCCGCCCGAGGGCGGGCTGCACATCGGGTGGGGGAACCTGCCGCTCGAGGTCGAGAGGCGGCTCTTCCGGCAGCGCCTGGTCGCGGCCCAGGCCTTCGTGCGGGCCAACGGGCTGGACCGCGTGGTCCTGGACGGGC
This sequence comes from Pseudomonadota bacterium, assembly GCA_027295775.1. Classification (GTDB taxonomy): domain Bacteria; phylum Myxococcota_A; class UBA9160; order UBA9160; family UBA4427; genus JAPUKG01. The sequence continues at coordinate 2,584 of JAPUKG010000107.1, read as the reverse complement.
CGAGCCGGCGCCTCGGCATTGTGACCACCGGCAAGGCCTACCTGGACGTGCGCCAGGCGCTCGAGGAGATCGGTATCGACGAGGAGCGCGCCGCCGCCATCGGGCTCTCGGTCTACAAGGTCGCCATGACCTGGCCCCTCGAGCCCCAGGGCGCGCTCGCCTTCGCGCGCGGTCTCGAGGATGTGCTGGTGGTCGAGGAGAAGCGCGCGATCGTGGAGGATCAGCTGGCACGGCTGCTCTACAACGAGCCCCAGGCAACGCGCCCGCGCCTGCTCGGCAAGACCGACGAGACGGGCCGGCCGCTGGTCGCGTCCGAAGGCGAACTCGCGCCCCTCGACGTGGCGGAGGTGCTGCGCAGCTGGCTCGGCCGGCGCGTGCCCGACTTCGCGTCGATCGCGGTGCCACCGGTCTCGGTCGAGGCGGCGGCCTCCGCAGCCAGCACGCTGACGCGGCTCCCCGCCTTCTGCTCGGGCTGCCCGCACAACACATCGACGGTCGTACCCGAGGGCAGCGTCGCCCTGGGCGGCATCGGTTGTCACGGCATGGCCGTCTGGCTCCCCGAGCGGCGCACCCTGGCCGTCACCCAGATGGGGGGCGAGGGGGCCAACTGGATCGGGCAGGCGCCCTTCACCGAGACGCCGCACATCTTCCAGAACCTGGGCGACGGCACCTACTTCCACTCCGGGCTGCTCGCGATCCGGGCGGCGGTGACCGCCGGCGTCAACATCACCTACAAGATCCTGGCGAACGGCGCCGTGGCCATGACCGGCGGCCAGCCGATCGACGGCGAGGTGCTCGAGGGCGAGGTCACGGTTCCCGAGATCGCCCGGCAGCTCGCCGCGGAGGGCGTGCGCCGGATCGCCGTGGTCGGCGACGAGCCCGACAGGTATCCGGCGGATGCGGACTTCCCCCGCGGCGCGACGTTCCACCACCGAGACGAGCTGGACCGCGTCCAGCGCGAGCTACGCGAGGTCCCGGGCGTCTCCGCGCTGATCTACGACCAGACCTGCGCCGCCGAGGCCCGGCGCCTGCGCAAGCGCGGCGCCTTCCCCGACCCCGACCAGCGGGTGTGGATCAACGAGCTGGTCTGCGAGGGCTGCGGAGACTGCAGCGTGCAGTCGAACTGCATCTCCATCGAGCCCGTCGAGACCGAGTTCGGGCGCAAGCGCCGCATCAACCAGTCGTCGTGCAACAAGGACTTCTCGTGTCTCAAGGGCTACTGCCCGAGCTTCCTGATCATCCGGGGCGGCCGCCCGCGCGTGAGCGCGGGCACCGATTCCGGCGGCGACGACCGCTTTGCGAACCTCCCCCTGCCCCCGCAGCCCCCGACCGTCGCGAACCGCCCCTTCGACGTGCTGGTCACGGGAATCGGCGGGAGCGGCGTGGTCACGGTGGGCGCGATCCTGGCGGTGGCGGCGCACCTGGAGGGCAAGGCGTGCTCGGAGCTCGACGTCACCGGGCTGGCACAGAAGAACGGGCCGGTCACGAGCCACATCCGCATCGCGGACGACCCGGGAAGGCTCCACGCCACGCGCATCGCCGCCGGGGCCGCCGACCTCGTGCTGGGCTGCGACATCGTGGTGGCCACCGGCTTCGACAGCCTGTCGCGGATGTCCAAGGGCCGCACCACGGCCGTGGTCAACACCTTTGTCGCGCCGACCTCCGACTTCGCCACGAATCCCGATCTCGATCTGTCGTCCCAGGCCATGGAGGACGCGATCCGGCAGGTCTCGGGCGAGGACGGGGCGCACTTCCTACCGGCGACGCGCCTGGCCACTGCGCTGCTGGGCGACGCCATCACCACCAACCTGTTCCTCGCGGGCTACGCCTTCCAGCTCGGCAGACTCCCTTTGGGTCTGGGCGCCATCGAGCGGGCCATCGAGCTGAACGGTCGGGCCGTAGAGCTCAACCGGCGGGCCTTCGCCTGGGGCCGCCTCGCTGCCCACGACCTCGCGGCCGTGGAGGAGGCGGCCGGGACCGGCCTGCACGTCTCCACCGTCGCTTCCGCTGAGTCGAGCGTCGACGAGCTGGTCACCCGCCGGAGCGCATTCCTGACCGAGTACCAGAACGCCGCCTACGCCCGCCGCTATCGCGCCCGCGTCGAGCGGGTGGCCACCGCCGAGCGCGCCGCGGGCGTGGAGGGCTCGGAGCTGGCACGGGCCGTCGCCCACGCGTACTTCAAGGTGCTCTCCTACAAGGACGAGTACGAGGTGGCGCGGCTCTGGACCCAGGAAGACGTGCGCCGGCAGCTCGAAGCCGAGTTCGAGGGCGACTACCGGGTGGAGATCCAGCTGGCGCCGCCGCACCTGCCGCTCCTCGATCTCGTCCTGCGCCGGCGCGATCCCGACACGGGACGCGCCCGCAAGTTGTCGTTCGGCGGCTGGGCGTTCCCGTTCCTTCGTGTCCTCGCCCGGCTCAAGTTCCTGCGCGGCACGCCCTTCGATCCGTTCGGCCGCGCCGAGCACCGCCGCTTCGAGCGCCGCGCGATCGAGGAGTACGAGTCGCTCCTCGACGAGCTCGCCCAGGGTCTCTCCGTCGCGAGCCACGACTTGGCCGTGGAGCTGGCCGGCCTGCCCGAACACGT
>JAPUKG010000106.1 GCA_027295775.1 Pseudomonadota bacterium | reverse complement strand
CTTGAACTCGCCCTCGCGGGCGCCGGCGCCGGCCAGTCTCGCCGTCCACTCCGGCCACCAGGGAACCACGCCACTCGCCACGGGCTCGAGCAGCAGGAGGCCGCCGCCGTCGTCCAGGTGCGCTTCCAGACGTCCTAGAAGTGCGTCGCGAACGTCGGCGTCGAGCTCGTTCGCCGTCCAGCCAAGCACCACCAGGTGGTCTCGTCGCACGCGCGCGAGCGCCCGGGGGAGGGAATCGCGCAGCGCGCGTCCGTCCAGTCCGAGGGCCCGATAGGTGTGCCGCGCCTCTCCCAGCGCCCAGCCCGAGCGGTCCACACCGACGACCCGGGGCGGACGTCCCGATCTCGCCCCCGATGCCAGGGCCAGGGCCAGGCCCGCGCCGGCCGCGCCCGTTCCGCAGCCGAGATCGAGGATCGTCTCGCGCTTCTCCCAGCGCTCGCCGCCGAGCGCTCGGGTGACGTGCAGCGCCGTCAGCAGATGCAGCGCGGCGAAGTAGGTGGCGAAGGCCGCGCGCTTGCCGGCGCCCTGGAGCGCGCGCTGCGCCAGTCGGCCGGACCGCCTCCGCTCCACATAGAGACCCGAAAGGGCCTGCACTCCCTTGCGCAGCTCGGAGAAGGTGAGGGGAGGGGAGTGGCGCTCGAGACCCGCGGCGAGCCAGGCGTCGAAGCGCGCCCGCTCCTCGGAGTCGAGGTAGGGAGCGGGCCGCGGCGGGGACACGCCCTGAGGCTATCATCGGCGGCCGCGCGGGAGAAGGAGACGGCGAATGAGCTACGAGACCCTGCTGACCGACCTCGAGGACCGGGTCTTCACGATCACGTTGAACCGACCCGATCGGCTGAACGCCTTCACGGCCACGATGATGAACGAGCTGCTCGATGTCCTCGACGAGGTCGACGGCAACGACGAGATTCGCGCGGTCATCGTCACCGGCGCCGGGCGCGGCTTCTGCGCCGGAGCCGACCTGGCCAGCGGAGGCTCGACCTTCGACGCCGGCGGCTCCGGAAGCGGGGTGGTTCCGAGGGACGGCGGCGGCCGCGTGACCCTGCGCCTCTACGAGTGCGTGAAGCCCCTGATCGCCGCGATCAACGGGCCCGCCGTGGGCGTGGGGATCACGTTCACCCTGCCCATGGACATCCGCCTCGCCAGCGAGAGCGCGAAGTTCGGATTCGTGTTCGCGCGGCGCGGCATCGTCCCCGAGGCGTGCAGCAGCTGGTTCCTGCCCCGGGTCGTGGGAATCAGCAAGGCCATGGAGTGGGTGGCCACGGGCCGGGTGTTTCCGGCCGCCGAGGCGCTGGCGGCGCGACTCGTCTCCGAGGTCCTGCCCCCGGATCAGCTCCTGCCCCGGGCGCGCGAGCTGGCCGTGGAGATCGCGAGCCACACGAGCGCCATGTCCGTGGCGCTCTCCCGCCAGCTCCTCTGGCGGATGCTCGGCGCCGACCATCCCATGGAGGCCCACAAGCTGGACTCCCGGGCGATCCACTTCATGGGTGCCTCGCCAGATGCCCGCGAGGGCGTGCAGAGCTTCCTCGAGAAGCGGGCCCCCCGCTTCACCATGAAGGTCTCGTCGGATGCGCCGGACTTCTTCCCGTGGTGGAAGGACCGTCCGTTCGAGTAGGTGCCGATCAGTACGCCTGGCGCGGGCGCAGCCCGCCGGCGAGGGCCCCGGACGAGACTACCGAGTCGTGGGGTGAGGTGAGCTCGACGCCGAAGTCTCGCGGAACCCATGCGCGGACGGTCACTCGCGGTCCCACGGCGACCCAGCGCAGCCAGTCCGCCTCGCGGCCGACCAGGATCCAGTCGCGACCGCGCCGGACCAGCTCGAAGCCGACGTTGCCGGCGCCGAAGCCCCGAGACTCCACCTCGACCCGGAGCGCGCCGCCGTCGGGACTCTCGTGCGGGGCCAGCTCGAGGGTTCCCCGCGCGAGCACCACGAGCAGTCGGCCGCCGGGCTCGGCCGGGAGGTTCCGGGTGAATCCGTCCGCCGCCGTGGAGCCGGCCGCTCCCAGGAGCAGGGCGAGGAGCGCTGCGACGAACAGCCCCGCCCGGATTTGGAGGCCGCGGGCTCGGAGGCCGCGGGTTCGGCGCGCGAGCGATGAGGACTGGCTGGACATGCCCGGTCCGAACGCAAGTGCCGTGCCAGGCTGCGCAAGAGCCACGAGCGCCTCGCGGGGCCCCACGCGAGTTCTGCTGCAGGATCCGGGTGACAAGTGCAAGACGTCGCCTGCAGCGGCCGGCGGCACGCAGCCTCGGATGGCCGGTCCGGGTATCATCGCGCCGTGATCGGTTGGTTGCTCGTCATTGTCTTGCTGGCCTACGCTGTCCAACGGCTCTGGCTCGGCTATCCGCGGCCGGCCCGGGCCTGCGAGTGGCTCGCGCCGCGAGAGGTCCACTTCCTCGAGGCGGCTGCCGACGCGCTCTTTCCGAGCGGCGGCGCCATGCCGATCTCGGGACGCGAAGCGGACCTGCCGCGCTGGGTCGACGACTACCTGGTGGTCCTGCCCCGCTCCAAGCGCACCCAGATCCGGCTGCTGCTCCTCCTCTTCGAGCAGGCGACCTTGTTCTTCCCGGCTCCGGGGCCGCTCCGGAAGCGAGGCTGGCGTCGCTTCTCGGCCCTCGACGCCGAGCAGCGGAGCGACGTGCTGCGCGCCTGGTCGCGGAGCTCTCTCTACCTGCGCCGACTGGTCTTCATGGCGCTGCGCGCGGTGCTGACCATGGGCTACCTGGGTCACCCCGCCACCCTGCGCCACCTGCGCCTGGCGCCCTATCGGATCGAGAGCCCGATCACCGAGGCGGACGTCCTCTACCCGCGGATCGGGCAGCATCCCGACGACAACCCGCTGACCCCGTCGGACATCACCGCTCCCAGCGACGGCGTGCCGATCGACCTCGACGGTCCCCTGCATCCGGACTACGAGGAGCACCCCCTGTGAGCCCGCCGGACGGCGGGGAGGTGCGAGTCTTCGCGCAGTACGAGCGCGACTTCCGCGAGCAGGCCGACGTGGTCGTGGTGGGGTCGGGCCCGTGCGGCGCCGTGGTCTGCCACGAGATCGCCCGCGCGGGCCACAGCGTCGTGCTCCTGGAGGAGGGGCCGCCCTTCCGTCCCGACGACTTCGAGATCGACGCCGGCCGCTCGATGGCGCGCACCATGCGCGAGGCTGGCCTGCGGACCACCCGCGGCACGATCATGCCCACCATGCAGGCGATCTGCCTGGGCGGCGGGTCGCTGGTCAACTCGGCGATCTGCGTGCGGCCGCCGCAGTTCGTCTTCGATGACTGGAGCACGCGCTTCGAGCTGGAGCAGACCACCCGCGAGCAACTCGATCCCCACTTCGACGCGGTGGAGGCGCTGGTGGGCGTCGGACCCACGCCCGAGAACGTGCAGGGCAAGCGGAACCTGCTGTTCAAGCAGGCCTGCGACGCCCTGGGCTACGACAGCGAGCCCATGCCCCGCAACGTGGTGGGCTGCAGGGGCAGCGGCGAGTGCTTCACCGGCTGCCGCTCTCGGGCCAAGCAGAGCGTGGACATCAGCGTCGTCCCGGCGGCGATTCGTGCGGGCGCCAGGGTTCTTACGTCGGTGCAGGTGCAGCGCGTCCTCACCGAGGGCGTCCGCGCCACTGGCGTCGAGGGCCAGGTGGTGGAGCCGTTCACCGGCCGGCGCGGCCACCGATTCCGGGTCGACGCCAAGGTGGTCGTGCTCGCGGCGGGGTGCATGGCCACGCCGGTGCTGCTCCAGAAGAGCGGCGACCTGGCCAATCGCTCGGGCCAGGTCGGGCGCAACCTGCAGTTCCACCCGGGCGTGGCGATCGCTGGCATCTTCCCGGAGCCCCTCGATCCCCAGTTCGGCGCGACCCAGGGCTACCATTCGCTCCAGTTCCTGGAGGAGGGATTCAAGCTCGAGACCTTGTGGGCGCCAGCCGCGGTGCTGGCGGTTCGCACGCCCGGCTTCGGCTACGAGCTCCAGGACCGCTTTGCCGAGCTCGACTCCTTCGCCGTGTGGGACGCCATCGCCAGCTGCCACCACTCCGTCGGCACGGTGAAGGCCCGCCGCGGCAGCAACCTGGATCCGATCCTGACCTGGAAGTTCCACCCGGACGACCTGCCCGTTCTGGTGAATGCGCTCTGGGTTCTGGCGCGCCTGTTCTTCGCGGCCGGGGCCAAGAAGATCGTGTCCGGCGTGCAGCGCCTGCCCTACGAGATGCACTCCCTGGAGGAGGCGGAGGTGCTGCGCAGCGGGCGGGTCCGGCCCAGCGACCTGGTGTTCGGGGCCAACCACGCCTTCTGTTCCACGCGTATGCACGGTGATTCGGGCAAAGGCGTCGTGGATGAGCTGGGCCGGTGCCACGACTACGACAACCTCTACCTCGCCGACACCGGCATCTTCCCGCGCTGCACCGCGGTGAACCCCATGCTCACCGGGATGGCTCTGGCTCGCCGCCAGGCCCACGCCATCGTCGACCGCCTCTGACGGGGCCCAGGGGCCCCCTCTCGCGGGCCCCGCGGGGTGCAAGGCGCCCTTCACTCCTGTGCAGGACGGGCCGATAGGCAGGGCGATCCCATGCACGAGGGAGAGCCCATGCGGCTTCAGATCGTCCTGCCCATCGCGCTGATGGCGCTGGCGCTCGCGGCGCCCGGCCCCGCGCAGGCGGGCAAGTACTTCAAGGACTGCCGGCGCATGACCCGCCAGATCGACCGCTACGAGGGCGTGGTCCAGATGGCCCAGGACCGGGACAACGAGATGTGGGCCGAGGCGACCAAGCGCCACATCGAGCGACTGATGGAGCGGCGCGCCAAGCTCTGCCCGCAGTTCGCGGCAGAGGTCGACATGAAGAAGCGCGCGGTCAAGGCGGCCGAGGACACCCAGAAGATGATGAAGGCCGCCGCCAAGATCGCCGCCCGCTACTTCTCGGGGGGCTGGTACTAGCCCCGGCCTTCTGAACTTCGCGGGGCTTCGCCCCGCTGCGCGCTCGCGGCGTAGCTCCACCGCTCTCCTGGCCCTTGGTAGGCGCTTGCTTGCGGGCACCGGGCGCAGTTCTTCTCGTCGGGGCTCGGCGTTGCTCCTCAGGCACTGACCCTGCGTGGGGCGCCGGTGCGCTAGCTTGCCTGGTGAAGGAGACCCCCCGTGAAGCTCTACGACTCTCAGCTGGCACCGAATCCGCGGCGCGTTCGGATCTTTCTGGCGGAGAAGGGCATCGAGGTGCCCACAGTGCAGGTCGACATCGGCAAGGGCGAGCATCAGGAGCCAGAATTCCTGGCGAAGAACGCGCTCGGCCGGGTGCCCGTGCTCGAGCTCGACGACGGCAGCACCATCGCCGAGAGCGTGGCCATCTGCCGCTACTTCGAGGGGACGCAGCCCGAGCCGCCGCTGATGGGAACGGACGTGCTGGATCGAGCCCGGGTCGAGATGTGGCAGCGGCGGATGGAGCTCGAGGTGCTGTTGAACTCGGCCCAGAGCTTCCGCAACACCCACGACTACGTCAAGGGCCGCATCACCCAGGTTCCCGAGTACGGCGAGTTGTGCAAGGCGACTGCCATCCAGCGGCTCGAGTGGCTGGACGAGGTGCTGGCGGACCGCGAGTTCATCGCGGGCGACCGCTACACCATCGCCGACATCACGGCCCTGGTCGGGATCGACTTCGGACGGATCACCGGAATCGCCGTCGCGCCGGACCAGAAGAACCTGGCCCGCTGGCACGCGGCGGTGTCGGAGCGGCCGAGCGCGAAGGCGTAGCGGCGGCCCCCTCGGTACCCTCGTCGACGCGGGCTAGCGGGCGACGTCGAACTCCCAGACGATCGGCCGGAAGCGACCCGGCTCGACCAGCTCGCGCCGCACGGCGACCTGGTCGCCGAGCTCGAGGCGCAGGACCACGCCCAACGCCTCCGGCTCGGACGAGCACGCCTCGGCGTAGTCGATGCCGATGCGGTAGCGGCCCGGCCGGGTCTCGGGGAACGTGATCGTCTCGACGCGCGGGACCTCGGCGTCGCAGCGCTGATCGACGTCCAGGACACCCCCCGTGCTGGAGGGAGAGTTGGCGAAGTACACCGTCTCGTGGAGCGGCCCCGTCACGTACAGATCCAGGTCCGCCGCGCCGCCGAAGGCCAGCCGTACGCGGAGCGGGTCGCCCGCCGTGGGCGTCGCGTCCGCATCGAGCACCAGCTCGTAGACGTCCGCGCGGGTGATCTCGGCGGCGTTCCACGTGGCCGGACCGGAGCGGCTCTCGCAGGCGGTCGCGGTCGCGAGCGCGGCCAGCAGCGCCACGCGCAGGGCGGTATCCTCGAAGCGCCGGGCAATCCATCGCATCGCGCCGGGGATTGTATCCATCTCTGCCCCATCCATCTCCGTCCATCCAGGAAGGTGTCCCATGAAACGCCGCCGCCTCGGCCGCTCCGCTCTCGACGTCTCGGAAATCTGCCTCGGCACGATGACCTTCGGCAGCATGGCCGACGAGGCAGTCAGCCTGCGCATCCTCGACACCGCGTTCGACGCCGGCGTGAACTTCCTCGATGTGGCGGAGACCTATCCCGTGCCGCCCGATCCGAAATGGGTCGGTCGCAGCGAGGAGATCTGCGGCAAGTGGCTGCAGGCGCGGCCTCGGGACTCGGTCATCGTCGCCACCAAGGTGGCGGGTCCGCCGCTGGGCTGGTTCCAGACGCCGATCCGGTCGGGCAACACCGGCCTCGACCGGCATCACGTGGAGCGGGCGCTCGAAGCCAGCCTGCGTCGTCTGGGAACCGACTACGTGGATCTGTACCAGACCCATTGGCCCGATCCCGACTTGCCCATCGACGAGACCCTGGAGGCGCTCGATCGGGCGGTGGAGGAGGGCAAGGTCCGCTACGTCGGGTGCAGCAACCAGACGGCCTACGGCCTCACCAAGAGCCTGTGGGCGGCCGACAAGACCGTCAGCGTCCGCTACGAGACCATCCAGAACAACTTCAGCCTGCTGAACCGGCGCTTCGAGGACGAGCTGGCGGAGGTGTGCAGGCGCGAGCAGGTGAGCCTGCTTCCCTACAGTCCCCTGGCGGGCGGGGTGCTGTCCGGCAAGTACCAGGGGGGGAGCTGGCCGGAAGGGGCCCGCTTCACCCGCTACAAGGAGGACCCGGTCCGCGGCGCCGTCATGGCCCGCCGCTTCGTCAACGAGCGGACCCTCTCGTCGGTGGAGCGCTTCACTGGGATCGCCCGGGAGCACGGGCTCGGGATCGCGACCTTCGCCACCGCCTGGACCCTCGCCCACGACTTCGTGGCCTCGACCATCATCGGCGCCACCAGCGTCGAGCAGCTCGAGGAAACCCTGCCCGCGGCGGAGGTGTCCCTGTCCGTGGAGGCGCTGTCGGCGTGCAACAAGGTCTCGCGAGACATCCGCTATCCCATGGGATGAGCGCGATCCGGTCCGCCGCACTCGTCGCGACCCTGGCTGCGGTCGCCGCGGCCGGCCCCGCCCCTGCCTTAGGGGCGGACCGCGGGGCGGACGGCCGCTTCGAGAAGCGCACCTCCTCGCACTTCGTCCTCTACCAGGATGTCGACATCGACGAGAGTCACGGCCTGCGCGGGTCGCGTCGGTTCGAGCACCAGGTGCTGGAGACCCTGGAGGCCGCCTACCAGCGGCTCGACGACTCCCTGGGTCTCCGGCCCCGGCGGCCCCTCACCGTGGTGGTCTACGACCCCGGCGTGTTCGACGCGCGTTTCAGCCGACTGTTCCGGTTCCCCGCCGCCGGCTTCTACGAGGGAACGACCCACATTCGCGGCGACACCGTGGTGCACCAGTCCCTGGTGCGCGTCCTCCATCACGAGCTGGTTCACGCGGCGTTCGACGCCCTGGCTCCATCGCTGGCGCTGCCCGCCTGGCTGAACGAAGGCCTGGCCGAGTGGTTCGAGGCGCGCGCGGTGGGCAAGCGCCATCTCTCTCCCCAGGAGCGGCGGGCCCTGCGCGACGCGAGCCAGCGCGGTGCGCTCTTCACCATGTTGCAGCTCAGCACCACGAGCTTCGGGCACTTCGGCGCGCCGGCGGCGCGGCTCGCCTATCTCCAGTCCTACGCCTTCGTCGACTTCCTGGCGCGCCGCAAGGGCGAACGCACCCTGCGCGAGGTATGTGACGACCTGCTCCGCACGGGCAACCTCGATCGCGCGTTGCGCCGCACCTACCGCGCGGACCTCTCGCGCCTAGAGGAGCGCTTCTTCGCCGAGCTCGACACGCGAGGGTAGTCGTCCGCTTCGATGTGATACGGTGCGAGCCGTGCCGGTCCTCCCTGTGCTCGTGGTGGCCGTGGTGCTGATGGGCGGATCGCCCGCCGCGGCGACCGGGTCTCCGGAACCCGCCGTGGACGGCTTCGATCCCATCGGCATCGTCCGCGAGCCGGCGCTCCGGGCCGGCGAGTGGCGTCTCTCGTACCGTTACGAACGCGTCCGCTTCGAGGGCTACCGGGACGGCACGAAGCGCCTGTCCGTCGGAGACGTGCGGGACGACGGCTACCTCGTCATCCCGACCTCCCTCACTGTGCAGGCCCACCGCTTCAGCGCCATGTTCGCGCCCTTCGATCGGCTGACACTCTCGGCCTCGCTCCCCTACCTCAACCACCAGATGGAGCACAAGCACATGGGCCCGGGCGCGAACGGCGCCACCCTGGAGACCCGCGGTGTGGGCGATCTCATGATCGACGGCACGGTCCCCTTCATTCGCAGGGGCACCCAGTCCCTCGACGTGTCTCTGGGGCTCAGCATTCCAACGGGATCGATCCAACGGGGCTCCTATCCCATGCGGCTCGGGACGGGAACCTGGGACCTGGTTCCCGGCGCCTCCTACCGCGGCCGGAGCGGAGCCGCGTCCTGGGGACTGCAGTGGACCGGCGTGTTCCGCATGCGCGAGAACGACCAGAACTACAGCGTCGGCGATCAATGGGAGGTCACGGGCTGGCTGGCCTGGCGCTGGGCGGATTGGCTGAGCTCGTCGCTGCGACTCGCGTGGAACGAGAGCCACGACATCGAGGGCGCAGACCCCGAGCTGGCTCCCGCCCTCTCGCCGGCCATGAATCCACGGGCCCAGGGGGGCTCGCGGCTCGATCTCGGGCCGGGCATCAACGTCGCGCTGCCGCGCCTCGGCCGGCAGAACCTCGCCTTCGAGGCGACCTGGCCCGTGTACCAGTCGCTCAACGGCCCGCAGCTCGAAGAGGACTGGAGGCTCATGGCCGGCTGGCGCTGGGCGTTCTAGCCGACTCGAGGAGCGAAGGGTCAAAGCGGCTCCCAGCCACGGCCGCGGTGGCCGAAGGGGAAGCGATCGGGGTGGAGGATCTCGGCCGTGATCTCGAGGGTCTCGACCAGCCGCGGCCCCGGGCGGTTGAAGTAGGCGTTTCCGTCGGTGAGGGCGACGCGGCCGTTCCTCACCGCGCGCAGGTCGCCGAAGCCGGGTGAGGCGAGGAGCGTCGGCAGCTCCGCGCGGGTGCGCGCCAGGTCGAAGCCGCAGGGCAGGAGCAGGACGACGTCGGGGTCGATCCGGCGCAGCGTCTCCCACTCGATCCACGCCGAGGGCGCGCCCGGCTGGCCCAGCGGGTCGCGGCCACCCGCCAGGGTGACGAGCTCCGGCACCCAGTTGCCGGCCGCCATCAGCGGGTCGATCCACTCGATGCAGGCCACCGTGGGACGAGCCGCGGTGTCGCCGGTCTGTTCGCCGATCTCGGTGACGCGGTTCGACAGCTCTACGACCAGCCCCTCCGCCCGTTCGGGAGCGCCGAGTGCCGCCCCGACCCGGCGGATGTCTCCCCACACGTCGCCCAGGGTCTGGGGCGAGAGGGAGACGACCCGGGGCAGCCCGCCGGTCCACTGGCGAAGGGCGTCCTCCAGGTCCTTCACGCTGACCGCGCACACCTCGCACTGGTCCTGGGTGAGGATCACGTCGGGCGCCAGCGCGCGCAGCCGCTCGGCGTCCACGTGGTAGACCGAGAGTCCCCGCTGCACCAGATCGCGCACCCGGTCGTCGATCTCGCCGCTGGTTCCATCCTCGAAGCGCGCCCGGGTACACACCGGGAGGATCTCGATGCCGGGCGGGAAGTCGCACTCGTGGGAGCGACCGACGAGCGCGTCCCGGAAGCCCAGGGCGCAGGCGATCTCGGTCGTGCTCGGCAGCAGGGAGACGATGCGCGGAGGGGCCATCAGCGCGTATCCTAACAGCGGTTCCGGAGTCGCCGCGCCGGGACTGGAGATCCCCCTGGAGACTCTTCTGGAGATTCCCCCCGCCCAGATCGATGCGCTGCTGGGTCACTGGCCCGTCGCGCGCCTCGGCACCGTCGCCGCGGACGGTCGCCCCCACCAGGTCCCGGTGGTCTTCGCCCGGACCGCGGAGGCGCTGTGGATGCCGGTGGACGGCAAGCCCAAGAAGGGCGGCGAGCTCGTCCGCATCGCCAACGTGCGCCGCGACCCGCGCGTGAGCCTGCTGCTGGACCACTATGACGCCGACTGGCAGCGCCTGTGGTGGGTCCGGGTCGATGGAGAGGGGAGCGTGGTGGAGATCGCGGACCCCGCCGAAGACCGGCACGTGGCCGAGGTGGTCCAGGCGCTGCGCGACAAGTATCCCCAGTACAGCGACACCCCGCTCTTCCCAGGACCGGCGACGCTGATCCGCGTGCGCCCGCTGCGCCGGCGGAGCTGGTGTCCCGGCCCTAGCGCTCCGGCAATCCCACCAGATGGCGGAGCCGGTTGAAGCAGGCGAGGGACCAGACGGCGCCGCTCGACACCCCGCGCATCTCGAGCCTCGAGATCGCGGCCCAGGCGCTCGAGAAGCGCAGGGAGCACCACGGCACCGGCTCGATGCCGAGCAGGTGGGAGACGATCACCGAGATCGTGCCCTCGTGGGCCACGATCAGCAGCCGCCGCTCCTCGTCGGGCCGTTCCCAGAGCCGGTGGCCGCAATCCTCGTGGATCCGGAGTCGGTGGTTCCCGATCAGCAGCCCCTCGACGCCCGCGCTCACACGCTCGTAGAAGTGACGGAAGGACTCGCCGCCCGGCGGGCCGTCCCACTGCCGCTCCAGGTCGCGCGCGTGGAGCGACTCGAAGTAGTGCCGCACCTCTTCCGCGGTCTTGCCTTCGAGGGAGGGGAGGCCGACCTCGCGCAGCCACGACTGGCCCTCGGGCTCCAGGCCCAGCCGCTCGGCGATCGGGGCGGCGGTCTCGAGCGCGCGCTGATACGGGCTCACGTAGATCGCGTCGAAGGACTCTCCTGCCAACGCATCGGCAGCACGCTTCGCCTGGCTGCGGCCGAGCTCGGTGAGCTTGGGATTGTCCACGGCGTGGCCGCGCGGCTCCCAGTCGGGCTGTGCATGTCGAACGAGCACCAGCTCCATCGCGTCTCCCGTCCGTTTCCAGCGTCTTCATCGCTCCGGGCTCTGCTACTTTGGCGCATCGATCATGGACGCGCTGGCACCCTTCCATCCCGCCGTCCGCACCTGGTTCGAACGGCGTTTCCCGGACGGCCCGACCGAGCCCCAGCTCGGCGGCTGGCCCCACATCGCCGCCGGCCGCGACACCCTGATTGCCGCACCCACGGGCTCGGGCAAGACCCTCTCGGGCTTCCTCGTCTGCATCGACCGGCTGTACCGGCAGTTCCAGCTCCAACAGGACGGAGGGGACGGCCAACAGGACGGAGGGGACGGGGAGGCCGCGCTGCCCGAGGGCACGCGGGTCGTCTACATCTCGCCGCTGAAAGCGCTGGCCGTCGACATTCGCGAGAACCTGGAGATCCCCCTGCGCGAGATCGCCCAGGTGGCCGCCGAGCTCGGCCTGCGCGCGCCCGCGCTCCGGGTCGCTGTGCGCAGCGGCGACACCCCGGCCTCCGCGCGGGCCGCCATGCTGAAGCGCCCACCCCACTTTCTGATCACCACCCCCGAGTCGCTGTATCTGCTGATCACGGCGGAGCGGAGCCGCGAGATCCTGACCGGGGTCGAGACCGTGATCGTGGACGAGATCCACGCGGTGGCCAGGGACAAGCGCGGGTCGCACCTGGCCCTCAGCCTCGAGCGTCTCGATGCCCTGTGCGAGACGCGGCCCCGGCGAATCGGACTGTCCGCTACCCAGCGGCCCGTCGAAGTCGTGGCGCGTCTGCTGGTCGGGGCGGGTCCGGAGCGGTCCACGCCCGACGGCGGCCCGCGCTGCGCCATCGTGGACAAGGGACACCGCCGCCCCCTCGACCTGGCGCTCGAGATTGCCGACGACATGGGCGAGCTCGAGGCCGTGGTCTCGGGCGAGCAGATGGGAGCGGTGCTGGACCGCATCGCCGCGCTCGTCCGCGAGCGGCGCACCACGCTGGTCTTCGTCAACTCGCGGCGCATGGCGGAGCGTCTGGCCCACCAGCTTGCCGAGCGGCTGGGCGAGGACGCGGTGGCCGCCCACCACGGGAGTCTCTCGAAGGAGCGCCGGACCCGGGTGGAGAACCGGCTGCGCGCAGGAGATCTGTCGGCCCTGGTGGCCACGGCCTCTCTCGAGCTCGGGATCGACATCGGCCCCATCGAGCTGGTCTGCCAGATCGGATCGCCGCGCAGCCTGGCCACCTTCCTGCAGCGCGTGGGTCGCTCGGGCCACTCGAGAGGACGGACCCCGGTGGGGCGGCTCTTCCCGCTCACGCGGGATGAGCTGGTCGAGTGCGCGGGCCTGCTGCGCGGGATCGGGGCCGGGCGCCTCGACGCCATCCACCCGCCGCGCGCGCCCCTCGACATCCTGGCCCAGCAGATCGTGGCGGCCTGCAGCGCGGAGGAGTTCACGGAGGAAGCGCTCTTCGAGCTGGTGCGGCGGGCGGCACCCTTCGCCGAGCTCCCGCGCCGGGACTTCGACGAGGTGGTGGCGATGCTCTCGGACGGCATCCCCACCGGCCGGGGCCGGCGCGGGGCCCATCTGCACCGCGATCGCGTGAACGGCGTGGTGCGCGGTCGGCGCGGTGCGCGCATCGCGGCGCTCACCTCGGGCGGCGCGATCCCCGACCGCGCCGACTATCGCGTGGTGCTCGACCCCGACGACACCACCGTGGGCACCGTGGACGAGGACTGGGCCATCGAGAGCATGGCCGGTGACATCTTCCTGCTCGGCAGCACGTCCTGGCAGATCCGCCGGGTCGAGTCCGGCGTGGTTCGGGTGACGGACGCGAAGGGCGCGCCGCCCACCATCCCGTTCTGGTTCGGCGAGGCACCCGCGCGCACCGCGGAGCTCTCCCGCGAGGTGTCGGAGGTGCGGAGCGCGGTGGGCCGCTTCGTCGCCCGCGGCGACGAGTCCGGTGCGCGGCGCTGGGTGGAGACGGACTGTGGTCTCGACTCGTCTGCCGCCGCGCAGCTCGTGCGCTACCTGGCGGCCGCGGCCGCCTCCCTCGGCGGGCTGCCGACCCAGGAGGAGATCGTCTTCGAGCGCTTCTTCGACGAGTCGGGGGGCATGCAGCTGGTCGTCCACGCGCCCTTCGGCGGGCGCATCAACCGCGGTCTCGGCCTCGCGCTGCGCAAGCGCTTCTGCAAGACCTTCGACTTCGAGCTCCAGGCTGCGGCCAACGACGACGCGGTGGTGCTCTCGCTGGGACCCCAGCACAGCTTCCCCCTCCAGGAAGTTCCGCGCTATCTGCCTTCGGGGAAGGTGGAGGAGGTCCTCTCCCAGGCGGTCCTGACCTCGCCCATGTTCACTTCGCGTTGGCGCTGGAACCTGAACCGGGCGCTGGTCGTCCAGCGCATGCGCGGAGGCAAGCGCAACCCCTATCCGATCCAGCGCATGGAGGCCGACGACTTGATGGCCGCTGTCTTTCCGGGCCTCGCGCAATGCCAGGAGAACGCCACCGGGCCGATCGAGATTCCGGACCATCCGCTGGTGCGCCAGACCCTGGGCGACTGCCTGAACGAGGCCATGGACGCGCAGGGCCTCACCGAGCTGATGGCCGCGGTCGAGACGGGGCGCGTGCGCACGCGCTTCGTCGACACCACCGAGCCGTCCCCGCTGGCCCACGAGATCCTGAACGGGCGCCCCTACACGTTCCTCGACGACGCGCCGCTCGAGGAGCGCCGCACCCGGGCGGTGGTGCTGCGGCGCGGCCTTCCGGTCGAGGCGCGGGAGCTCGCGCGGCTCGACCCGGCCGCCATCGAGAGGGTTCGCGGCGAGGCGCGCTGCGATCCGCGCGACCGCCACGAGCTTCACGACGCTCTCCTGTCGCTGGTCGTGGTCCGGCCGGAAGACGGATGGCGCGCGTGGTTCGAAGAGCTCGTGGCGGAGGGCCGGGCGTGTGCGGTCGACGGGGCGGAGGGAGCCCTCTGGTGCGCGGTGGAGCGGCGTCCCGCCGTCGAGGCGCTGCTTCCCTCGGCTCGCTTTCGACCCGACGCCCGCGTCCCGGATGCGGTCGCGGCGGAGACGCCGCCCGATCGGGACGCGGCGGCGGCGCTCGCGGTGCGCGGACACCTCGAGTGCGCGGGGCCGGTCACCGTCGCCGACCTCCGTGCGCGCACCGGCCTCTCCGCGTCCAGCGTCGAGATCGCCCTGGCAGCGCTCGAGGTCGAGGGCTTCGCCCTGCGCGGCCGCTTCGACGAGGACGTGCCCGACGAAGTCCGGCAGTTCTGCGCGCGCCGGCTCCTGGCGCGCATCCACGCCTACACCCAGGACCGGCTGCGCAGCGAGATCGAGCCGGTCTCGGCCCAGGACTTCATGCGCTTCCTGCTGCGCTGGCAGCACGCGGCACCCGGCACCCTGCGCGAGGGGCGGCGCGGCACCCTGGCCGTGATGGAGCAGCTCCAGGGCTTCGAGCTCGCCGCCGGCGCCTGGGAGGACGCCGTCCTGCCGGCGCGGATCGACGGCTACAAGCGAGAGTGGCTGGACGCCCTGTGCCTCTCCGGCGAGCTGGTGTGGGGGAGGATCTCGGTGCGCGCACCGGCCTCGGACGATGCCGGTGCCGGGGAGCCGGCCCGGTCGCCCCGGCCGCCTGATCGGGGCGGCGCCGTTCCCTCTCGCGCCACACCGGTGAGCTTCGCGCTGCGCGCGGACCTGCCCTGGCTCCTGACCGCCGGCCGCGGAGAGATCGAGCCGGCCCTGCCCGGGCCGGGCGCCGCCCGCGACATCCTGGACTGCCTGGGCCGTCGCGGTGCGCTCTTCCACGGCGATCTCGTCGCGGCGACCGGACGACTTCCCCTCGAGGTCGAGCAGGGTCTCTGGGACCTGGTCGGCCGGGGGCTGGTCACGGCCGACGGATTCCAGGCCGTTCGCGCTCTGCTGGGCTCGCGCGAGCGCTGGGCGCGGCGCTCCGCCCGCGCGCGCGCCCGCCGCGGGCTGCGCCGGGGGGCGCGCGCGGCTGCCAGCGCCGAGGGGCGCTGGTCGATCTTCCCCGCTGCGGAGCACGTGGACGACGCCGACGCCCTGGCAGAGGCCGTCGCGGAGCAGGTCCTCGCGCGCTGGGGCGTCGTCTTCCGCGATGTCCTGGTGCGCGAGAACCTGGCGGTTCCGTGGCGCGATCTGCTCTGGGCGCTGCGCCGCATGGAGGCGCGCGGTACCGCGCGGGGAGGGCGCTTCGTCACCGGCTTCGTGGGCGAGCAGTACGCACTCCCGGGCGCGGTGGACGCGCTGCGGCGAACCCGCCGCATGCCGCGCAAGGGCGAGCTGGTCGAGCTGTCGGCCGTCGACCCGCTGAATCTGGCCGGCATCCTCACTCCCGGCCCGCGCATTCCCGCTCTGCGCACCAACCGCGTCGTCTACCGCGACGGCCTGCCCGCGCCCGGGGGCGAGCCGCATGAAATCCAGGCCTGATCGCCAGCGCCGCCTCTAGCGGTAGCCCAGGCGCTCCAGCAGCGGTCCGAGCCGCTGCTCGATTGCCCGCTGCACGGGGGGTCGGAGCTGCGTCCGCCAGGAGTCGATCGCCGACGCGTCGATGCCCGGCTCGCGCGTGAAGCTCGTGTTTGCCTGGGCGCGCTTGCCATGGAAGGTGGGTTCGAGTACGGCCTCGTCGAAGGCGATGCCGAGGTCCGCGCACACGGCGCGCATGACCCGCTCGGGATCGCCGAGCAGGTCCTCGAAGCGGAACGAGATGACCGACGGATCGCCGAGGTGATAGCGGCGCACCGAGCGCTCCCAGTCGTCGCAGAAGGAAGGGATCGACCGCTCCGTCGCGCGTCCGGGCCGGTGGCGCTCGAGCGAGCAGAAGACGGCGCGCGGGTCACGGACCGAGAGGACCATGCGGTAGTCGCCGAAGGTGCGCCGCAGCTGCCAAGGCGAGAGCAGGCACAGGTTGGCGCAGTGGTTGACGAGCAGGTCCCGGAGCGGGCTCGCGTGGAAGGTCACGAAGTAGAGCGTCGCCGCCCGCCGGTACAGCTCGCTCGGGCTCCCGGTCCGCGCCGCCAGCTCGAGTAGCCGAGCGCGATACGAAGTCCAGTCGAGCTCCGGGTAGGCGCTCACCAGCTTTCGCTCGTAGACACGAAACCCGCAGGTTCTCAGCTTCCGGGCGGACGACGAGAACGGAAACAGGAGATTGTGGCGCAGGCGGAACGTGGCCTTCCGCTGGGTGTGCCAGGTTTCGAACGGCAGGACGCTGCAGGCGGGATGGCCGTCCAGCAGGCGCACCACGAGCGTCCCCCCCGAGCGGTGCAGCGACGCGATCAGAACGTTCTTCGTCATCTGCGCTGGCCCCCCCCGGCTTCAGGGGCGGGGGCCAGGACCGGCGGGGAGCAGCTCAACGGGGATCCCGTTCAGGACGGCGTTGCAGGAGAGCGCGTCCACGAGCTGTTCGTCGCACAGACGATTCGAGTTGACGCCGGCGCGCTCCCGCGCAACGGAGAGCCGCGCGCCCGGCGCGTCGTGGCCGAAGCCGTGGGGGAGGCTCACGACGCCGGGCATGACCTCGTCGCTCACCGCCACGGGCACCTCGATCTCGCCGGCCCGGGAGCGCAGCCGCGCCCGTTCGCCCTGGCGCAGACCGTGGCGCGCGGCGTCGTCCGGGTGGACGAGCAGGGTGCAGCGGTCCCGGCCCTTGGCCAGGGAGTACACGTTGTGCATCCACGAGTTGTTGTTGCGGACCTGCCGGCGGCCGATCAGGACGAGCCCGCCGCCCCCGGCTTCGCGCCGCTGGGCCAGGCCGCGCCGGAGCCGTTCGACATCCCCCACCAGGAGGTCCGGCGCGAGCTCGATCTTCCCGCTCGCGGTCTCGAGGATCTCGGGGACCTGCGACAGGAGTGGGCCGTGGTCGATGCCCTCGGGTGTCCGCTCGAGGGTCGCAAGGGTGAGTCCCCCGTTCTCGCCGCGGAAGCGGTCGCCGTAGGGCCCGGTGCGCAGCAGCACGTCGAGGATGCGCTCGGGTCCGCCGTCGCGGCCGGCCTCGGCCAGCGCCTTGCGCGCGGTCTCCTCGCTCACCTCCGGGCACGCGCTCGTCTCGCCGCCGACGCAGGAGCCGAGGATCGTCTTGATCACGATCTCGTCGACGGCGGCGGCGGGAATCCCCGCCACGCGCGCGGTCAGCTCGAGCAGGATCTCCCACTGCTGCCGGGTGTTCTCGGGTGCCTCGAGCGCGATGGGCGAGAACTTGGAGACGTTTCGCACCGAGAGGCCGTGGAAGAGGATGTCGTAGTTGCTGCGCTCGAGGAGGCTGACCGGCGGCAGGATCACGTCTGCGAGACGACTCGTCTCGTTCAGGTAGATGTCGGTGCTCACGATGAAGTCGAGGGACTCGAGGGCACGCTCGAGCCGCGCGCCGTTGGGGGTGGAGAGGACGGGATTTCCGGCCAGCAGGAACAGGGCGCGAATGCGCTCCTCGCCGGCCGAGTCGATCTCCTCCGCCAGGGTCGCGACGGGGAGCTCGCCGTTGAACTCCGGTAGCCCGCGCACGCTCGAGTGCCAGCGCGCGTACGGAACGTAGCCGGGGGTTCGCGGGCCGATCACCCCGAGGGAGGCGGCGGGCGTCGGGAACAGGGCGCCGCCCGGCCGGTCGAGGTTGCCGGTCAGCACGTTCACCACATCCACCAGCCAGCTCGCGAGGGTCCCGTACTCCTGGGTGCAGGTGCCGATGCGCCCGTAGCAGGCGGCGCTCGGGGCGTCGGCCAGCTCCCGGGCGATGCGCCGGACGACCTCGGCGGAAATCCCCGTGACCGGCGCCACGACCTCGGGCGAGAAGTCCCGGGCCAGGGCGCGCACCGCGTCGACGCCCGCCACGTGCTCCGCGAGCGGCCCGAGCGAGACCCGTTCCTCCTCGAACAGGACGTGGACCAGCGCGAACAGGAAGAAGGCGTCGCTGCCCGGGCGGATGAAGTGATGCTCGTCGGCCACTCCCGCGGTCTCGCTGCGGCGCGGGTCGATCACCACCAGCTTGCCGCCGCGCTCGCGCAGCCGGCGCAGGCGTCCGGGCATGTCCGGCGCCGTCATCAGGCTCCCGTTCGAGACCAGCGGGTTGGCGCCGAGCACAAGCAGGTAGTCGGTGCGGTCCACGTCGGGAATGGGAATGGTGAGGACGCCGCCGAACACCAGGCAGCTGCTCAGCATTTTCGGAATCTGGTCGACGCTCGAGGCGGAGAAGCGCCTGCGCGTGCCGAGCACCTGGAGAAGGGGCTGGACGTAGAGGAGGGCGCCCAGGTCGTGGGCGGTCGGGTTCCCGAGGTAGGTGGCGATGGCGTCGGCGCCGTGGGCCGACTTGATCTCGGCGAGCCGGCTCCCGGCCAGCTCGAAGGCCTCGTCCCAGCCGATCTCCTGGAACCCGGAGTCGGTCCGGCGCAGCGGGTGGGTGAGCCGGTCCGGGTCCTCCTGGAGGCCCTTCAGCCCGTACGCCTTGGGGCAGATGTAGCCCCGACTGAAGACGTCGTCCGGGTCGCCGCGCACGCCGAGCACCTGGCGCCGCTCGTCGTTCACCTCCACCCGGATGCCGCAGTGGGCCTCGCACAGGGGGCAGGTTCGCTGGACGACGCGCGAGTCGGCAGATGACATGGCTGGCCTCCCACCCCCTACGATACCGTCCCCTCCCTCCACAGGGGGTGGAATTCCACGGCTCGCGAGTTCGTGTTCACCATGCAGGATCTCCGCAAGGTGGTCGGCGAGGGGCGGGTGATCCTGGACGGGATCACCCTGGCCTTCCTGCCCGGCGCCAAGATCGGCGTCCTCGGCCACAACGGCGCCGGCAAGAGCTCGTTGCTGCGCATCATGGCGGGGGTCGACACGGAGTTCCTGGGCGAGGCGAAGCCCGAGCGCGGCATCCGGGTGGGCTTCCTGCCGCAGGAGCCCGAGCTCGACCCCGCCAAGGACGTGCTGGGCAACGTCGAGGAGGGTGTGGCCGACTTGCGCGACCTGCTGCGCCGCTTCGAGGAGCTGAGCGCCCGCTTCGCCGAGCCCCTGGACGACGACCAGATGCAGTCGCTGCTCGACGAGCAGGGACGGCTGCAGGACCAGATCGATGCCGCCGATGCCTGGGAGCTCGATCGCACCCTGGAGGTCGCCATGGACGCGCTGCGCTGTCCGCCTCCCGACGCAGACGTGTCGATCCTCTCGGGCGGAGAGAAGCGGCGCGTGGCGCTGTGCCGGCTGCTCCTGTCCAAGCCCGACATGCTGCTCCTGGACGAGCCCACGAACCATCTGGACACGGAGTCCGTCGCCTGGATCGAGCGGTTCCTCCAGGAGTACCCCGGCACCGTCGTGGCGGTCACCCCCGACCGCTACTTCCTCGACAACGTGGCCGGCTGGATCCTCGAGCTCGACCGCGGCCGGGGCATCCCCTGGCAGGGGAACTACTCCTCGTGGCTCGAGCAGAAGCGCAAGCGGCTCCAGGTGGAGGAGAAGCAGGCGGGCGCCCGGGCGCGCACGCTCGATCGCGAGCTCGAGTGGATCCACATGAGTCCCCGCGCGCGTCAGGCCAAGGGCAAGGCGCGCATCAGTGCATACGAGAAGCTCCTGGCCGAGGGGCAGGAGCGCGTGTCCGAGAACGTGGAGATCGCCATCCCGGTGCCGCAGCGGCTGGGCGACGTGGTGATCGAGGCAAAGCAGCTTCGCAAGGGCTACGGCGATCAGCTCCTGATCGACGGCCTCGACTTCTCGCTGCCGCCCGGCGGCATCGTGGGGGTGATCGGCGCCAACGGCGCCGGCAAGACCACGCTCTTCCGCATGCTGGTGGGCGAGGAGAAGCCGGACGACGGCTCGCTTCTGGTGGGCGAGACCGTGGAGCTCGCCTACGTCGACCAGTCCCGTGACCTCGACCCGGACAAGACGGTGTGGGAGGAGATCAGCGGCGGCGAGGAGTTGATGCGGGTGGGCCGGCGGGAGATCCAGTCCCGCGCCTATGTGGCGTCCTTGAACTTCAAGGGCGCCGAGCAGCAGAAGCTCGTGGGCTCGCTCTCCGGCGGCGAGCGAAACCGGCTCCACCTGGCCAAGCTGCTCAAGAGCGGCGGCAACGTGCTGCTCCTCGACGAGCCCACCAACGACCTGGACGTCGACACCCTGCGCTCTCTCGAGGAGGCCCTCCTCGACTTCGCGGGCTGCGCCGTGGTCATCTCCCACGACCGCTGGTTCCTCGACCGCATCGCCACCCACATCCTGGCCTTCGAGGGCGACAGCCACGTCGAGTGGTTCGAGGGCAACTACCAGGACTACGAGAAGGACCGCCGGCGCCGCCTGGGCGCCGACG
>JAPUKG010000105.1 GCA_027295775.1 Pseudomonadota bacterium | reverse complement strand
GTCAGCGTGGTGAAGTACAGCTCGGGCCCGTCGATGGGGTGGTCGACGACGAAAACGCGCTTGCCGACGATCTCGGCAACCACCGCGTTGTCCGTCTTCGACACCATCTGCTCGAGGGTGAGCCGCTCGATCTGTGCCAGGGCCAGGGGCAAGAAGCCCGCCAGGGCCCCGGCTGTCAGGATGAGCCGGATGGTTTTCATGGGAGCGAATGGGGGTGGGGCCCGGGGCTGCGATTCGTCCCGCCCTGGTGGCCGCCCGAAGGGCCCACGGAGAGGTTTTGGGGGTTGGGGAGAGGTCTCGGAGGGGAACGCTGGTGGGCGCGGGACCCAGGCATCGTACCGGTTCGCGGAGGGCTGCGGGGGCCTTCCCTCCCCTTCCCGTGGGATGCCGGACTACTAAGGGGGTACGACGGCCTAGGCCCGGCCCAGGTTCCTCACGCTTCCGCGAAAGCCGGGCTGGCGCCGGAGGGGGGCTGGACGGGATCCTCTACGGAATGCCCGCCACCCATGGCCCGAGAAGGCCGGACACCCCCGGGAGGGACGGCTTCCTGACGACCCGCTGGAGCGTGGTGCTCGCCGCCGGTCGGATGGACGAGCCGGAGGCGGGCGAGGCCCTGGAGCGGCTGGCCGAGAGCTACTGGTTTCCCCTCTACGCCTACGCGCGGCGCCGGGGTCTCGACCGCGACGGAGCCCGGGACCTGGTCCAGGGCTTTTTCGCGCGGCTCCTCGAGCGGCGCGACCTGGCCTCCGTGGCGCCCGAGAAGGGCCGCTTCCGCGCCTTCCTCCTCGTCGGCCTGCGCAACCACCTGGTGAACGAGCGGGAGCGCGAGCGGGCGGAGAAGCGCGGGGGCGGCCGCACGCCGGTCTCGATCGACGACGCGGACGCGGCCACCCGCTACGGGCTCGAGCTGGCCGACGAGCTGACCCCGGAGCGCCAGTTCGAAAAGGCCTGGGCCCGCTCGGTCCTCGAAGAGGCCCTGGAGCGGCTGCGCCGGGATTACGAGGCGCGCGGCAAGGGGAAGCTCTTCGCGGCCTTGAAGACCCATCTGATCGCCGGGGACGGCCCGTCTCATGCGGAGGTCGCCGCCGAGCTGGGGCTGAAGGAGGGGGCGGTGAAGGTGGCCGTCCACCGGCTGCGAAAACGCTTCGGCGCGAGCCTGCGGGCCGAGATCGCCGACACGGTGGCCGATCCCGAGGACGTCGAGGACGAGATCCGCTTCCTGTTCCGGGCTCTTTCGGGGTAGGGCTGTAACCTTTGACGCGTCGGCCTGCTGAGGACCGTGGACCTAGCCCACGGAGAGAACATGGCTGAGAAGCGGACCTGCAAGCGTTGCGGCGCCGAGCTGACCCCGGGCGGCGGGCTCGAGGGCATCTGCCCGCGCTGCCTGATGGAGCTCGGGATGCAGGAGGACTCGCGCGTGGTGATCACGGGCACCGCCGAGCCCCTGCCGCCGCCGCCGGACCCGGCCGAGCTCGCGCCGCTCTTCCCCCAGCACGAGATCCTCGAGCTGCTGGGCCAGGGCGGGATGGGCGTCGTCTACAAGGCGCGCCAGCTCGAGCTCGATCGGTTGGTTGCGCTCAAGATCCTGCCGTCGTCGGCGGGTCTCGATCCCTCGTTCACCGAACGCTTCCAGCGCGAGGCGCGCGCGCTCGCGAAGCTCAGCCATCCGAACATCGTCAGCATCTTCGATTTCGGGAAGGCCGGCGAGCACTTCTACATCGCGATGGAGTACGTCGACGGTGTCAACCTGCGCCACATGATCCGCAACACGGAGGTCTCGCCGCGCCAGGCGCTCGCCCTGGTCGGACAGATCTGCGACGCGCTGCAGTACGCCCACGACGAGGGCGTGGTGCACCGCGACATCAAGCCCGAGAACATCCTGGTCGATCGCAAGGGCCGCCTGAAGATCACGGACTTCGGGCTGGCGAAGATCCTGCGGCTGGAGCGCGGCCGGGACGACCTCACGCTGTCCAACCAGGTGATGGGCACGCCGCACTACATGGCGCCCGAGCAGATCGAGCACCCGCTCGAGGTCGACCACCGCGCGGACATCTACTCGCTGGGCGTCGTCTTCTACGAGCTCTTGACCGGCGAGCTGCCGCTCGGACGCTTCGCCGCGCCGTCGAACAAGGTCGAGATCGACGTACGCCTGGACGAGGTCGTGCTCAAGACGCTGGAGAAGGAGCCCGAGCGCCGCTACCAGCAGGCGAGCCAGGTCCGCAACGACGTCGATCGGATCACGGAGACGCCCGCGGAGGCGGCAACGGTCGGAGCGACGTCGGGCGGGGGCGGCCAGCATCGCCGCGTCGGCAGGCGCAAGTGGCACGTGGTCCTGATCGTCCTCTTGATTCTCGCCATCCCGTTGAGCTGCCTGGGCGTCTTGACCCTGCCGTACATCTGGTTGTCAGCCGGCCCCCCGAGCCTCGATGCGACGGACCTCAAGGTGGTCGAGGTCGGGCCGGACGGACCGGCCTTCACCGAGCCCTTCCGCACGCTGGCGAGCCTGGACACGCCCGCGATCGAAGCGGCGAACGAGGTGCTCCAGGCGCCCGGACCGCGCTACCTGGAGATGCTGAAGGAGCACACGACGGTCTCGGTCGACGACCGGGGGCACACCCAGGTCGTCATCGAGCCCTTCGCCGAGGAGCGCGCCGCGCTCGAGGAGTCGCTCTGGTACCAGCTCGAGCCCCTGATCGGAACCGAAGGGCTCGAGCTCGCGAGGGGCGGCGGTCTGATGGACGTTCTCTTCCCCTACGGGGCGGCGGCCAAGGAGTACGAGATCTGGCGCGAGGGCGACGGCTTCGTGCATCGCGAGTCCACGGCGGACGGCTGGGTGCAGCGTCCGTTCGTACCCGTGCTCCCGAACGACTTGCACATGTTCTGGGGCATGCGCGGGTGGGCCTCGCAGCCACAGTCCGCGCAGGAGGCGCTGGCCCCGATCCTGGGGTTGCTCGAGAGCCTGAGTGACGGAGAACGCAGCGTCGAGCTGCGGTCCCTCGACGCGTGGCACGAGCACGGGGGGCGGGATTCCTGGGTGAAGGTGAGGCTCGACCTCGTGTTCCGCGCACCGGACACGGTCGCCGCCTCGGAAACCCTCGCGGAGTTCCGACGCGCGGTCGAGGAGCGGGGCTGGGGACCGATCGTCGTCGACAGCAAGC
>JAPUKG010000104.1 GCA_027295775.1 Pseudomonadota bacterium | reverse complement strand
GACCGGGTCGGTCTCGGTCTCGGCCCGCTCGTACGCCGTGAGCACCCGGCGCCGGATCTCGGTGGCCTGCTCCAGGGATTTGAGACCCGGAGCGTGCGCCTCCCAGCGGTCGTTCCCGAAGTACGCGTCCCGGGCGCCGCTCGCCAGGATCAGGTAGTCGAACTCGATCGGACCGGACGTGGTGAGCACGCGGCGGCCGTTCGGATCGATCGCGCGCACCTCCTCCTGACGCACGCTCGTGTTGCGCTGGCGCGACAGCAGGCTCCGGATCGGCGCGGCGATCTCGGCCGGGCTGAGGCCGGCCATGGCCACCTGGTAGAGGAGGGGCTGGAACAGGTGATGGTTGCGCCGATCGACGAGGGTGACCTTCAGGTCGCTGGACCGGCCCAGCACGCGCGCGGCGTTGAGCCCGGCAAACCCACCGCCGACGATGACGACACGCCGCGGCTCTTCGCTCATGACTGAACCGCGCGCCGGACGGCCGCCACCGAGCCCGTCCCGAACCGACGCTGGGCGCGGCGCAGGTACACCGTACCGAGATGCGGCAGTATGCCGTTGGGACGGGAGAAGGCCATGCGCTCGTACCAGACCGTGTCGTCGCTCCGCTGCCACTCGACCTGAAAGAGCTCTTCTCCCCGGGCGGCGTGGTCCGGAAGCGTCCCGTAGGCAAAGCCGAAGCGCGCCGGGTCCCCCTCCTCATCGACCAGGTACACGATGCGGCACGGGTTCAGGACCCAGAGCCCGAGCGCACGGGCCAGCACACCGACGGTGGTACCGACCCGGAGCGGCGCGCCGGGCCAGCACAGCTCGACCCACGGCAACCGGAACATCGCCCAGTCGGTGATGCAGGCGCGCGCGCGGCGGTAGAGTTCGGCCCCCGCGCCCAGACGGATCCGGTCGCGGTGCACCGCGAAGTCGCCGCCCAGGTCGGCGCGCAGAGCGTCGGCGCCCTTCCGGGTCGCGCCCACCTGCGCGTACGAGAAGCGCTCCCGGGCCTGGCGCTGCAGATAGGCGCGGATCGCCTCGTCGCCGGGCCGGCGCCACGCGAGCATCAGCGCCGCCCTTCACGATGGACACGAGAGCGGAGTGCGCGACAGCCGTCGAGGTAGTCCGTCAGGGAGTCGCGGCGGAAGCGCTCCCGGTCCCAGGGCTCCGTTCGCAGCAGCCCGCGGTGCCGTTCTCCGAGCACGTACACGAAGGCGTCGACGACGCCGCTCTCGGTGAGGATGCGGACTCGTTCGCGCCGGTAGAGCGAGCCCTCGAAGCGGTCGAGGTGCACCAGGGACTCGGCGTCCACGCCGCCGTAGAGGCGCCCGGGAGTCTCGTCCCCAGCCGACTCGATCACGGCCGGGTAGATCCGGTCCCGGAGCATGAAGCGCGCGTAGTCCGGCAGCAGCGCGTCGGTCGAAGCGAGGCTCCGCCCCGTCACGACCTCCATCACGTCTTCGAACTCGAGGGTCCCGTAGGCGAAGACCCGCTCGCCAGCTTCGGCTTGCGGCACGCGAAGAGCTCCCGTGCGGGCGGCGCGGTGAAGGGCGATCAGCTCGGGCCAGCTCTGGACACGGTGGTGGGGTGCGGCTTCTGGGGCGGGGGGCCCGCTGGCGACCTTGTTCAGCCAGATCGGGGTCATGCCCACGGCGTGTGCGCCGATCACGTCGGCCTCGAAGCGGTCGCCCACGAACCAGGTATCGGCCGCGTCGGCCCCGAGCCGGTCCAGGGCGGCGCGGAAGATCGATTCGTGCGGCTTGCGGCGGCCGTGGTCGGCGCTCGAGATCACGAAGCGGAAGGGGTCGCGCAGCCCGTGGCGCCGGAGCTCGCTCTCGAGCACCCGGGCGCTGAACATGGCGTTGCTGACGACGCCCATCGGGACACCGGCTCCCACCAGCTCGTCCAGTCCCTCTCGAACCCCCGGCATGGGCACGAGGCTCGCGATCTCCCGCCAGAACCCGAATTCGAGCTCGTCCACCTCCCGGTCCTCCGGATCCATCCGCTCGGCGAGCCACTCGGCCAGCCGGAACTCGACGTGGCCGGCGCTGCGGACGGCCTGCATCTCCCGGTAGAGCGCATCGCCCAACCCCTCGGCCGGTGCGGACCGGAAGCCCGGGCGCTCCCGCAGGAGCGCCGTGCCGCGGTCGAGGTGGTAGGACTCCTCCTGGAGGAGCGTGTCGCCCAGGTCGAACAGGAACGCCTTGGGACGGTGAAGTGAGGGCACGGCAACCGCGATCGGCTCGCCAGTATACTTGGGTCACCCGCCGTGCACCGCGCACCAGCCGATGGCCTGCCCCAGTCGGTCGTTGCCCCAGAAGATCTCGCCGCCCACCACGAAGGTCGGCGCGCCGAAGACGCCGAGCTCCTGGGCGCGCTCGGTCTGCCGGCGCAGCGCCTGCTTGTTCTCCGGCGCCAGCGCCGCGTCCACCAGCTCGGCGCTCAGCCCCGCGGCGTGCAGGATGTCCTCGATCACCTCGCGCTGGGCGATGTCGCGATCCTCCACGAAGTTGGCAGTGTACACCGCCCGCACGAAGTCCGGCAGCCAGGGCTCGGCCTCGCCGAGGCGGGCGACCCGAGCGGCCAGCAGTCCGCCCCGCGGAAACTGGGACGGGCGTTCGAAGGGAAGCCCGTAGCCCTCGCATTGGCGCTCCATATCGCGCCACATGTAGCGGCCCTTGGCCGGGTACAGATTGAAGGGCGAGTCGTTCCAGCCCTGGGCGGCGAAGATCGGACCGAGCAGGAAGGGACGCCAGACGACGTCGACCTGGGCTGCGGCGGCCACCGCCTCGACGCGCGACGCCGCGAGGTACGAATAGGTGCTGGCGAACTCGAACCAGAACTCGAGCTGCATGTCCCCGCCGCCCGCAGACCTAGAGCGGCTCGAGGATCACCACCGGGATCTCCCGGTGGGTGCGGCGGCGGTAGTCGGGGTAATGGCGGTAGGCCGCGTCGAGCCGGGGCCAGAGCCGCGCCTTCTCCTCGGGCGACGCGCCGCGGGCCCTCACCTTGTACCGCTCGGTCTTGACGAGAATCTCCGCGTCCGGGTTGCTGTTCAGGTTAAGCCACCAGGCGGGGTTGCGATCGTCGCCGGCGTTCGACGCCACCACCACCCAGCGCGACTCGTCCTCGATGTAGAGGAGCGGCGTCTCCCGGCGCTGGCCGGTCTTGCGCCCGACGTTGAGAAGGAGGAGGACGCTCACGCCCCCCAACCGGCCGCCGATCCGCCCCCCCGACACGCGGTACAGGAAGCGGTGGACGCGGGTGATCAGCGCGAGCAGCCAGCGGATGTTGGGCATCGGACCTCCGGTGTGCCCAGCGATCTTAGCGTCGCTTGCAGCTATCCTGCGCAGCTCCGGTCGGCCGCGGGCGACGGCCGCAGGACCGGCGAGGAGGAGGGTTCCGCCGTGTCACAGGAAGAGGAGAACCGCGCGCTGATCCGGGCGTTCTGGCGAGACCTCTACGCTCGGGAGTTCGACAAGGTGGGGGCCTACTTCGCCGAGCACGGCCTCTACGAGGACGTGCCGGCACCGGATCGGGGCGCGGTGGGACCGCGCAACGTGACGGCCCGGCTCCGGATCGGACTCGACCCCATCGACAACCACACCCACCAGCAGCACCGCATGGTGGCGGAGGGAGACACGGTGGTCACCGAGCACACCGAGGACTGGCACTTCCACACCGGGGAGGTGGTGTCCCTGCCCTTCGTCTCGATCCACGTGATCGAGGCCGGCAAGATCGTGCTCTGGCGGGACTACTGGGACCTGGGGACGCTCATGTCCGGCGCGCCGAGCTGGTGGATCGAGCGCCTGGCCACGTTCTCCCAGGCCGACTTCTCCTGAGCCCGCGGAGGGCGCGCAAGCAAAAGCGGCCACCCCGTGTGGGGTGGCCGCCAAGTGCCTCGCGAGTGCGAGAGGATCTGGACCTACTTGCGCATCTTGCTGCGACCGACGATCGCGAGACCCGCGATCCCCGAGCCGATCAGCAGAAGCGTACCCGGCTCCGGAACGAAGTTCAGGAGCTGGGTGCCGAAGCCCGGCAGGTTGCCGGCCGCGTTGGTCAGCACGCGGAACGGCGTGACCAGCAGGAGCGTGCCCTGGTGATCTGGCGTGCGGTTGTCGTAGCCAGCCAGCGTCGCCGTATTGGCGAAGCCAGTGGTCGTACCGGCCGCCGTGAGTGCCACGACAACGCCTGTTACGGCCCCAACACCCGTGGTCCACAGGTGACCGGTCACGG
>JAPUKG010000103.1 GCA_027295775.1 Pseudomonadota bacterium | reverse complement strand
GCCGCTGAGTTCGCGGCCCGGATCCACGCCGACGACACGATCGTGCTGTTTGGGCGCAGCGAGCTCGACCGCGAGCTCCCGTACCAACCGTTCAACGAGGCGCTGCGCTGGTACGTACTTGCCGCGCGCCCCGAGGCGCTGCGGGAGCAGCTCGCTACGTATGGGGCGGAGTTGGGCCAGTTCCTCCCGGCCCTGCGCACGAAGCTGCCGGAGCTGCCCGAGCCGGCGGCCCGCGATCCCGACAGCGAACGCGCCCGTCTCTTCGAGGGCGTGGCGCAGATCTTGCGAGGCGCGTCGGAGCAGGCGCCGGTGTTGCTGGTGATCGACCAGCTGGACCAGGCCAGCAGCCAGACCCTGGCGCTGCTGCGACATGTATTGGACGGCGCGGGCAGCGCGCGACTGCTGATCGTGGGATTGGTGGGGCCGGCGGCCGCGGATTCGGCCTGGGCTGGCGTCGCCCCGGACTTGCACGCCGCCCCCGGCACGACGCGCGACCCACTTGAGGGCCTCACGGTCGCCGACCTGACCGCGCTGGTCGAGCGTGAGGGTGGGTTGGAAGCGGACGCTGCGGCCATGCTGGCCGGACGCATCCACGCCGAGACGGAGGGCAACCCGCGCTTCGTGGGTGACCTCGTGGCGCGGCTGCGCGAGGCCGGCAGCTTCGAGCCGGGCGCAGTCGCTCCATCCCCGGGATCGCTCGGCGTGGCCGCCGAATCCGTCTTCGAGGCAGCCTGTCCCTACATGGGCCTGCGCGCCTTCCAACCGGAGGACGCCGCCCTCTTCTTCGGCCGCGAAGACGCGGCCGCAGGACTCCTGAGTCGCCTCTCGGGCGCCCGTCTCCTCTCCGTCGTGGGCGCATCGGGGAGCGGTAAATCGTCGTTGGTACGGGCCGGGCTCGTGCCGGCCTTGCGCCAGGGGGCGTTACCCGGTAGTCGCGATTGGCCCGTCGTGCTGCTCACGCCCGGCGCGCATCCGCTGACGGAGCTGGCGGCACAGCTGGCGCAGCAGACCGCGACCAGCGCCGCGTCTCTCCTTGCCGATCTGGAATCGGACCCCCGCAGCCTGGACCTGGCCGTGCGTCAGGTGCTGGTCGACGCGACCGCGGGCGCCCGGCTGCTGCTGGTGGTCGACCAGTTCGAGGAGTTGTTCTCGTTGACCCGCGACGAGACTGAGCGTCGGCGCTTCATCGACGCCCTGCTCCATGCGGTGACGGTGCCGGGGGGCCGGACCGTCGCCATCCTCGCCCTGCGCGCCGACTTCTACGGGGAGGCCGCCGGCTACCCCGGCTTCGCCGAGGCTTTGGAAGCGAGCAACACCTTGCTCGGGCCGATGGGCGAAGATGATCTGCGAGCCACGATCGAGCGTCCCGCTCAAGTCGCGGGCCTGCGCCTCGAGCCGGGCTTGAGTGACCTCATCCTCAACGACGTCGGGACGGAGCCGGGCGGCTTGCCCTTGCTCTCCCATGCCCTGCTGGAGACCTGGAAGCGGCGCGACGGACGCACGCTCACCATCGCCGCCTATCGCGCCGCGGGCGGCGTGCGCGGCGCCATCGCCCAGACCGCCGACGCCGTCTACGCCACGCTGCCCGAAGGCGACCAGGCAACCGCGCGCAATCTCTTCGTGCGCTTGACGGAGTTGGGCGAAGGGACCGAGGACACGCGCCGCCGCGTCGCATTCGCGGAGGTCGTGCCCGACAGCGAAGAGGGGACGGCCGTGCGGGAGGTGATCGGCACCCTGGCGGACGCGCGCCTGCTCACGACCGGCGAGGACAGCGTGGAGGTCGCGCACGAGGCGCTCATCCGCGAATGGCCCCGCCTCCGTCGCTGG
This sequence comes from Pseudomonadota bacterium, assembly GCA_027295775.1. Lineage (GTDB taxonomy): Bacteria > Myxococcota_A > UBA9160 > UBA9160 > UBA4427 > JAPUKG01. Next base: position 942 of record JAPUKG010000103.1, on the reverse strand, counting down.
CTGGACGAAGATCGCGATGGCCTCCGCCTCATGCGTCACCTCACCGAGTCCGCCCAGGGGTGGGAGGCGGCGGATCGGGACACGGACGAGCTCTACCGGGGTGCCCGTCTGTCGGCTGCCGGCGACTGGGCTGCAACGTCCGCGCCTGCACTCAACCCTCTCGAACGGGCGTTCCTCGAGGCCAGCAACGCCCTGCAGATCGCGGAGGAGCAGGCAGCCGCGCGGCGCTTGCGGCGGCTGCGCGTGCTGCTGGCTGGCGTGGCCGCGCTGTTTGGGGTGGCAGTGGTGGTGGGGATCGTAGCGGGGGTGCAGTGGGGCCGAGCGAACGATGAGGCCAGCCGCGCCGAAGCATCTCTGGTCGTCGCGGAGGAGCAGCGGTCGGTTGCGGAGGATCGGACCCGGGAAGCCGAGGCGGAGCGGGGACGGGCGGACCAAGAGGCGGTAGCTGCGCGGCGGAGCGAGGCAGACGCGGTCACAGCCCGCGAGACTGCCGTAGCCGAACGGGATCGGGCGGACGCGGCGGCGCTGATCGCATCGGTGAGCCGCCTCGCGGCGGCGGTGCCGCTCGCTCTTGAGAGTGATCGCACCCTGGCCATGCTCCTGGCCGTCGAGGCGCGTCGGCGGCTGGACACCCCGGCCACCCGTGGATTGCTGCAGAGCGTGCTGCTCGACGACAAACGCCTGCTCGGCTACCTGCATGGCACGCCGGGGCTCACGTTTGGCCTGACCCTCAGCCCTGCTGGTGATCTCGCCGCCTACGAGAGCGCGGACGGCCTGATCCAGATCTGGGATCTCACGACGCGAGAACGAATTGGGGAGATCCAAACGGATGGCTGTCGCCCCTATCTTACGCAGTGCGTGCAGTTCAGCCCCGACGGCTCCCGGCTGGTCTCGAGCGGACCCACTATTCAGATGTTTCGCGTCGACACCCTCGCCGAAGAG
>JAPUKG010000102.1 GCA_027295775.1 Pseudomonadota bacterium | reverse complement strand
AGCGCGCGGCCGACTTCCACGGCGCGACGCCGGACCCGCGCCCGGAGCGCATCGACGAGCTCCGCCAGGCCACGCGGGAGCTGGTGAGCCCGGCCCTGGGGCTCGCCAATGACGGGGACGCGGACCGGCTGGCGGCCGTCGACGGCACCGGGCGCGTCCTCAGCGAGACCGAGGTGCTGGCCCTGGTCCTCGACCACGGCATTCGCAGCGGGCGGGTGCGCACCGGGGTGGCCATCTCGGTGGCCACCGGATCCCTGGTCGAGCGGCTGGCCCGGGACCAGGGCCTGCGGGTCGTGCGCCGGCCCATCGGCTTCGCCCGGCTCTCCCGGGCGCTGGCGGACGGCGAGGCCGACGCCGCCGGCGAGGAAAGTGGGGGCTTCGCGCTCGAGAAGGTCGGGCGCGACAAGGACGGGATCCTGGCGGGACTGCTGTTGGTGGAGCGAGTGGCCGCGGACGGCGTTCCCCTGGAGGACGCGCTCGCCGAGCTGCAAGCCCGCTACGGCCGGTGCGCCTGCGCGCGGCGGGCCCTGCCGGCCACCCCCGAGCGATGCCAGGCCCTCGCGCGGATCGTCGGCAGTCCGCCGGAACGCCTGGGGGATCAGGCCGTGTGCGAGGTGTGGAGCGAAGACGGGATCCGGCTCGGCCTCGCGGACGGATTCCTGATGCTGCGGGCGTCCCAGACCGAGCCGGTGCTCCGGCTCTACGCCGAGGCCCCGGAGCCCGAGGCGCTGTCCCGGCGTCTCGCGGAGGGGGAAGCGCTGCTGGAGGACCGCTGAGTCCGCATGCGCGGCCGGTCGGGCGGCGCGATGTCGCTTGGAGCTTTCTGCTGGGTTGAGTAACCTCGCTCCACGAAAGCGGAATTTCCGCCGCGACCGACTCGGGGCCGCGCGGATCGCGCCAGGCCGGTCGTACCTAAGGGGTCGTACCAGAAGATGGGGACGAGCGAGCAGCGGCGGATCGTGGTCGCCGTCACCGGTGGCATCGCCGCCTACAAGATCCCCGAGCTCGTCCGCGGTCTGGGCCGGGCCGGCCACCGCGTGCGTTGCGCCCTCACGCCGGAGGCGGCCCATTTCGTCTCCCCCCTGGTGCTCCAGACCCTCTCCGGCGAGCCGGTGCGGAGCCAGCTCCTGGACCCCGGCGAGGAGGGGAGCATCGGGCACATCGACCTGGCGGACTGGGCCGAGCTGGTCGTGGTCGCGCCGGCCACCGCCAACGTGCTGGCCCGGATGTGCCACGGCATCGCCGACGATCTGGTGACGACCCTCCTGCTCGCGACGCGCGCGCCGGTGCTGGTGGCGCCGGCGATGAACGTGAACATGTGGAACCACCCCGCCACCCGCGACAACGTCGCCGCGCTGCGCGAGCGGGGCGTTCGCATGGTGGGGCCCGAGACCGGCGAGCTGGCCTGCGGCTGGGAGGGGGAGGGCCGGATGGCCGAGCCCGCCGCGATTCTGGAAGCTGCGGAGCGGTGCCTGCGCGCGCCCAGCCTGCGCGGCCGCGGGGTGCTGGTGACCGCCGGCGGAACCGTCGAGCCCATCGACTCGGTGCGCAGCCTCACCAACCGCTCGTCGGGCAAGATGGGATTCGCCGTGGCGGCAGAGGCGGCCCTGCGCGGGGCCTCGGTCACCCTGGTGGCGGGACCGAGTCACCTGCCCACGCCCGCCGGCGTCCGCCGCATCGATGTGGAGACCGCCCTCGAGATGCGCGACGCCGTGCTGCGCGAGCTCCCGGATGCGAGCGTGGTGGTGAAGGCGGCCGCGGTCGCGGACTTCCGCCCGCGCGTCGTTCACGAGCGCAAGCTCAAGAAGGAAGACCTAGCTCCGGACCAGGGCCTCACTCTGGAGCTCGTGCGCAATCCGGATATCCTCGAGGAGATCTCCCGGGACCGGGGAGACCGCGTGGTGGTGGGGTTCGCGGCCGAGACTCACGACGTGGTGGAGGCGGCGCGCCGCAAGCTCGCCCGCAAGGGCTGCGACCTGCTGGTGGCGAATGACGTCTCTCGCGGCGACGCCGGGTTCGACGTGGACGAGAACGCGGTGACCTTCGTCTGGCCCGGAGGCGAGGTGGAGGAGCTGCCGCTGCTGTCCAAGGCCCAGGTGGCCGGGCAGCTCTGGGACCGCATCGAGAAGCGCCTGCTCGGAGGGCGCGAATGAGGCCGGGTCTGCGCCGGCTGGGCTTGCACGCCGTCGCCTGCGCGCTCCTCATCGCACCCGCGACCGGCGCGTTCGCGGCGCACATCAACCTGGCGACCATCGACGGCTCCATCAACCCCGCCTCGGCCGATTACCTGATCCACGCCATCGAGCAGAGCGAGGAAGACGGCGCCGTGGCGCTGCTGATCGAGATGGACACGCCCGGCGGATTGGTGTCGTCCACCAAGGACATCATCCAGGCCATGCTCAACGCGAAGGTGCCGGTGATCGTGTACGTGGCGCCCCGCGGCGCGTGGGCGAGCTCCGCGGGAACTTTCATCACGGTGGCCGCGCACGTGGCGGCCATGGCGCCGAGCACCAGCATCGGGGCGGCCAGCCCGGTGAGCCCGGGCGGCGGCGGCGGTGGCCGCAGCGTTGTGCCGGGCGCCGAGGAGGGCGAGGCGCCGGTACGCGACGACGCCTCGATGCAGAAGGCCGAGAACTTCCTCGCGGCGTTCATCGAGTCGATCGCGCGGCAGCGAAACCGCAACGTCGACTGGGTGGTGAAGGCGGTGCGCGAGGCCGAAGCCGTCTCCGAGCAGGAGGCCCTCGAGCTGAACGTCATCGATCTCGTCGCAGAGAATCGCGAGGCGCTGCTCGAGAGCATCGAGGGTCGCGTGGTCGAGGTGGATGGCGAGGAGTGGACGATCGCAGTCGCCGGCGCCGAAGTGATCGAGCTGGAGATGACCACGCTCCAGAGCCTGTTCGACTTCCTCGCCGATCCCAACGTCGCGGTGGTGCTCTTCCTGGCGGGACTCCTCGGTCTCTACGTGGAGGTCAACAACCCGGGCCTGATCGTTCCGGGCGTGGCCGGGGCCGTGTGCCTCGTCCTGACGGCGATCGCATTCCAGATCCTGCCCTTCGACTGGGTCGGGCTGATCCTGATCCTGGCGGGAATCGGACTGCTGGTGGCGGAGATCTTCTTCGCGTCCTTTGGTGTGCTCTTCGCAGGCGGTATCCTGTGTCTGCTGCTCGGAGGGACCATGCTCTTCGATCGCCCGGATCTGAGCGACCTGAACGTATCCTTCTGGTCCGTATTGCTGCCCGCCGTGCTGGCCGTGGCGATCTTTGGCGGGATCGTCGTGTTCGCGATCGGCCGCACGTTCCGGATGCGGCAGACGGCGGGGGTGGGCGATCTGGTCGGTCTGGTGGGACGAGCCACGAGCGCCCTCGGCCCGGTGGGAAAGGTCTTCGTGCGCGGGGAGTACTGGATGGCGCTGGCCGAGGGAGACGAGATCGGCGAAGGCGAGCCGATCGAGGTGACGGCGGTGGACGGGATGCGCCTGCGCGTCCGGCGCAGAACCGATCGCGCCTGAGCGCGACTCAAAGAAAGCCCTGGAGGGGATGAGATGCTGATGTTTCCGATCATCTTGGTAGGGATTCTGGCGGCCCTGTTCCTGGCGGGATTCCGGATCCTCAAAGAGTACGAGCGCGGGGTGATCTTCCGCCTGGGGCGCTTCAACGGCGTCAAGAGCGCCGGGCTCAAGTGGATCATCCCGGGTGTGGACCGGATGGTCCGCGTGAGTCTGCGCGAGATCGTCATGGATGTTCCCGCCCAGGAGGTCATCACCCGCGACAACGTGTCCGTCCGCGTGAACGCCGTGCTGTACTTCCGAGTGCTCCACCCGGAGAAGGCGGTGATCCAGGTGGAGAACTACCTGTACGGGACGTCGCAGCTCTCGCAGACGACTTTGCGGAGTGTGTGCGGCCAGGGCGAGCTCGACGATCTGCTCGCCGATCGCGAGCGAATCAACCAGCAGCTCCAGGAGATCATCGACCTGCAGACGGAGCCGTGGGGCATCAAGGTGCGAGCGGTCGAGTTGAAGCAGATCGACCTGCCCCAGGAGATGCAGCGCGCCATGGCCAAGCAGGCCGAGGCCGAGCGCGAGAAGCGCTCCAAGGTCATCCACGCCGACGGCGAGTTCCAGGCCGCCCAGCGGCTGGCGGACGCCTCCGCCGTGCTGGCGTCCCAGCCCGCCGCGCTCCAGCTCCGCTACCTGCAGACGCTCTCCGAGATCGCCACCGAGAACAGCACGAGCATCGTCTTCCCGATTCCGATCGACATCCTGCGTCCCTTCTACGAGATGACGTTGAACGCCGAGCGCGAGGCCAAATCCGCGAAGCCGGACAGCGGAGGGAGCTAGTGGCGCGCGATCCGGACGAAGAGGATTTGCCGGCCGCCGACAGCATCCGGCGCCGGGCGGGGCGCACCGCCGCCAACTGGACAGCGGTCATGCTCTCGCTGGGCGTGATCGCGGCCTGGGCGTACACGGGCCTGTACCAGCTGGAGCCCGGGGAGGCCGGAGTGATTCTGCGGCTCGGCAAGTACACCCGCACGGTCACCGAGCCCGGGCTCAAGTGGCACCTGCCACAGCCCATCGAGGAGGTGAGCCGGATCAACGCCACGGAGCTGCGTCGGGAGAAGTTTGGCCTGGGCGAGAGCGGCTCCATGAAGCCGGGCGAGGAGACGGCCACCTTCGAGAACGCCATCCAGACCTCGGACAGCAACATCGTGAACCTCAGCTATGAGGTCCAGTACACGGTCGACGACGCGTACGCGTTTCTCTACGGAATGGCCGAGCCCCAGCGGACGCTCCGCGACGCTGCCCAGTCCGCGGTGCGCGAGGTCGTGGGGCGCACCAGCGTCAACGGCGTGCTCTCCGAGGAGCGCGCGCGCATCGAGCGGGAGGCGCGGACCACGCTCCAGGAGATCCTGCGCAGCTACTTCGCCCGGGAGGGGATGGAGAGCGGCTTCGAGATCGACGCCATCAATCTCAACATCGTGCAGCCTCCCCATCCGGTTCAGGAGGCCTTCGACGATGTGATCGCGGCGCAGCAGGACGGCGTGCGGGCGATTTTCCAGGCGCGCGGCGACGCGCGCGAGATCCTGGAGCGGGCAAAGGCCGAGGCCACCGAGCTCGAAGAAGCCGCGGCGGGATACAAGGAGGCGAAGATCCTCGAGGCCGCCGGCGAGGCCCAGCGTTTCGTTTCGCTGCAGCGGGAATACGCGCTCGCGCCCGAGGTCACGCGGCGGCGCCTCTACCTGGAGACCATGGAGCAGGTGCTGCCGACCGTGGACAAGGTCATCGTGGAGCCCGACACGGTGACCATGTTCCCCGTGCTGCCCCTGCCCCGAGCCGCGTCGCCGACGCCCGCGAGGGCGGAGGAGTAATGGGTCGCGTGCTCTTCCCCGCGCTGATTCTCGCCGCCGTTCTGGTGGCCACCGTCTGGGCCGGAAACCTGGGCCTGGGTCCGCTCGTGATCAACCGGGAGTCCGAGTTCCGGATCGTGCAGCGCTTTGGCAATCCGGTGAGCGTGATGACCGAGCCGAGCTGGGGACTGCGCGTGCCCCTGCTCGACAGCGTGCGCGTCTTCGACAGCCGCCTCCAGTACCTCGACGCCCAAGCCGTGGAGATGCTGATCAGCCGGGGCGAGAAGCTGATCGTCGACTACTACGTGGTCTGGCGAATCGGGGACCCGCTGCTCTTCCTGCAGAGCTTTCCCGGGGGCATGGAGAAGGCCAAGGACCGGATCCAGTCCCGGGTGAACGCCCAGGTCGGTGCCAAGATCGGCGGCCTGTCCCTGGCCCAGATCCTGCAGCGGGCCGAGATCCTGGACACCCTGGCGGCGGAGGCCGAGGCCTCCCTCCGCGATCAGGGGATCGAGGTCGTGGACGTGCGCCTCAATCGCACCGAGCTCCCGCGCAAGGCCGAGCCCGCTGCCTACGAGCAGATGCGGGAGCAGCGGCGCGCCATCGCCCGCGCCGAACGGGTCGAGGGCGAGCGCGAGGCGCGCACCATCCGCGCCGCGGCGGAGCGCGAGGCGCGCACCACCGTGGCCGCGGCGCGCTCCCGATCCGAGATCCTGCGCGGGGAGGGCGACGCCCGGTCCGCCAGCATCTACGCCGCGGCCTACAATCGCGATCCCGAGTTCTACGCGTTCGTTCGCAGCCTGGAGGCGTACCGCAAGAGTCTGGGCGAACGGACCACGATGGTGCTCCCGCCCGACCACGAGTTCTTCCGCTTCCTCGAGCCCGGAATCGTCGCGGCGCCAGGGACGGCGGGGCGCTGAGCCCGGCCCTCAGCGCGGAACGCGAGCGAGCTGCCAGGTGCCGAGTGCGCCGAAGAAGAGCAGGGTCGACCAGGCGCCGGCGACGGCTGGCACCACGCCTTCCGCGGCCAGGGTATCCCCCAGGCTGCGCGCCGCGAAGAACGCGGCGACGGTCACGATTCCCAGGAGCGCCGGCTGGCCCAGACTCCGGCTCTCCTCCACCCGCAGCGCGAACGGAACGGCGAGGAATGTGAGCAGCCACACCGTCACGGGATCGGCCAGTCGGCTGTGAAGCAGGGCCTCGAGGTGGTGGACCCGGTCGCCCTCTGCCATGCGAAGCTGGATCTGAGTCCGCAGCTGGACGGTGGAGAGGAGACTGGCGTCGGCGTCCATCAGGGCGGCGTCCATGTCGGAGGCCATCTCGAGGACCGTGCTCTCCAGTCGCTCGACCTGGGGCGCGGAGTCGCGGCTCTCCGGATCGAAGCGGCGGATGATGGCATTCTCCAGATGCCATTGGTGGTCGTCGCCGATCCGGACGCGCTCGGCGTGGATGCTGCGCACCAGGTGGCCGCCCTGGTCGCGCTCGAAGAGGCTCACGCCGTGGAGAGTGCGCGTGGATCGGTCCGCACCCCTCACGTTGTAGAGGGTCCGGCCCCGCTGGTACCAGAACGATCCGCGGCGATAGTCGAGGTGGCGCGCGTCGCCGCTGACATTCGTCTGCCAGGACTGGGCCGATCGGATCACCAGGGTCTCATTGACGAAGAGGGTGGCGGCGCCGAGCAGCGCGGCGGCGGCCAGGATGGGGACAATGGCGCTCCGGGGTGGCAGGCCGCCCGCCTTCATGGCGGTAATCTCCAGCCGGCGGGACGCCAGCCCCAGGGCGAAGAAGGCCCCCGCGAAGGCGGAGATGGGAATCAGGTCCGGGAGGTAGTAGGACGGGATCCGCAGCAGCAGATAGGTCGCAACGCCCTGCGCTCCCTCCTGTACCTTGAGCATGTCGTCGAAGTTCAGCAGGGTCTCGACGATCACGATGGCCAGGGTGGAGGCGAGCAGTGTGGTGGCGAAGAAGCCTAGGAAGCGCCCGACGAAGTAGCGCGAAAGGGTTCGCACGGGTCGGAGTTTAGCATTGGAGCTGTTTCACGGAGCCGCAGCACTGACGCGTTCGCTGGTGCGTCCGGTTCTCACCATCGGGAACTTCGACGGACTGCACGTGGGCCATCGGGCGATCATGGAAACCGTGATCCGTCGCGCGCGTGCGCTCGACGGGGAGGCCGTCGTGTACACCTTCGATCCCCATCCGCGCAAGGTGCTGCATCCGGATCGGGCACCCCGGCTACTGATGAACCTGGCGCAGAAGGTGGAGCTGCTGGAGCAGATCGGCGTGGACGTGCTCATCGTGGAGCCCTTCGATCGCGTGTTTGCGCGCATTCCGCCGGAGGCCTTCATCAACGAGTTTATCCACCAGCGCATCGGTCCGATAGAGGTCTACGTGGGCTATGACTTCCACTACGGAAGAGACCGCGAGGGATCCATGCGTCTGCTTACCGAGACCGGACCGCGGCTCGGCTTTGCGGTTACGATCATTCCCGAGGTCACCCAGGGCGGTCGGGACGTGAACTCGACCCGGATCCGCGACCTGCTCGCCAGCGGCGAGGTGGTGGAAGCGGCGGAGCTCCTGGGGCGCGCGTTCAGCGTGCGCGGGGTGGTGGTCGAGGGCGCCCACCGCGGGCGAACGATCGGCTTCCCCACTGCCAACCTCGCTCCCGAGAACGAGATCCTGCCGGGCGCAGGGGTCTACGCTGGGCGGCTCCGGTTCCTCGACGACGGTGAGCCTCCGGCGGGGCAGGTGCTCCCCGCGGTCACCAACGTCGGTCGCCGCCCCACCTTCGAGGACGGCAAGGGCGAGTTGGCCGAGGCCCACCTGATCGACTTCGAAGGGGATGTCTACGATCGCAGCGTCGAGCTGACCTTCGAGCAGCGGCTGCGGCCCGAGCGGAAGTTCGCGGACGTGAACGCGCTGCGCGAGCAGATCGCCCGGGACGTCGCCGAAGCGCGCCAGCGGCTCGAGGTCTCGTGAGCGCTCCCGGGGCGACCGCTGCCCCCGCAGCCCGCCGGCGCTGGTTCCGGGACTGGCGCGTCTGGCTTGGTGTGGTGATCAGCGTGGCCTGCGGGTGGTACATGTTGCGCGGCGTCCCGCTCTCCGAGGTGATCGACGCCATGTCCCAGGCGGATCTCCTGCCGCTCCTCGGGCTGTCGATCCCGGCCTACGTGCTCAGCGTGTGGCTGCGCGCCCTTCGCTGGCGTCATCTGACCAATCCGATCGTGTCGATCGATCGACCGACGCTGTTCCGGGCCCAGGCCATCGGCTTCATGGTCAACAATCTGGCCCCCCTGCGCATCGGAGAGCTGGTCCGGTCGTGGTATCTGGCCCGCGAGACCAGGACCAGCGGAGCCTCCATCCTGGCGACGGTCGTGCTGGAGCGCGTGCTCGACATGGTCAGCATCCCGCTGATCGCGGCCCTGGCGCTCGCGTTGATGAGTACCGGCGCCGACCAGGGCGGGATGATCGCCCAGGGCTCGATGATCCTGGCGGGGATCGCGCTCTTGCCCCTGGTGGCGCTGGTCCTCCTGCGCGTCGCACCAGAGCGGATCCTTGCAGTGGTGCGGTTCTTCGCGCAGCCGTTCCCCGAGCACATGGGCCGCTGGCTCGAAGGCACGCTTCGCCGCTTCACCAGCGGGCTGGGCGCCCTGTCTGGCGGCCGACATCTGTTCTGGATCGTCTTGCACACGGTGGTCATCTGGCTGGGCACGGCCACGGTGCCCATCGTGGCGGCGGTGTGGGCCTTCCACCTGGATTTCGGCGGCGCCCTCCAGACCCTGGCGGTGTGCTGGCTCCTGCTGGGCGCGACCGGGGTCGCCGTGGCGATCCCGTCCGCCCCCGGCTTCTTCGGGCCCTACCAGATCGCGTATCTGGAGGTGCTGGAGCTCTACGGCGTGGACTCGGCCACCGCCCTGGGCATCGGACTGGTGGTCTGGTTCATCTTCTGGGCGAGCCTCACGATCCAGGGCCTGGTCGTGATGCGGCTGGGCCGCCGGAGCCTCACCGACCTCACCCGCGGGCCCAGTAAAGATCCCACCTCGGAAGACCGATAACCCGGCGAGTTCGCAGCGCTTTCGTGTAGGGGCAGAGGTCCCTGCAAGCGCGTCGAATCGCGGTGCTTTTGCCACCGGCGCCTCGCCTGTGCGCGGCGGTCGGATCGGAGGGGAAGATCCCTTGAACGAGCGGATCGGGGAGCTCCTCGTCAAGGAGAACCTGCTGTCTCCGGAGCAGCTCCGGAAGGCGCGGGAAGAGGCGTCGACCCACGGCGGCCGGGTGGGTGCCCAGATCACCGAGCTCGGCTTCCTCGAGGAGCAGGAGCTCACCGACTTCGTTGCCAAGCAGTACGGCGTCCCGTCGATCAACCTCGACGACTTCGAGATCGATCCCGAGGTGATGGCGCTCGTTCCCGAGGACGTGGCCCTGAAGCACAACGTGATTCCGGTGAACCGTGCGGGCTCCACCCTGATCCTCGCCACCGCCGACCCGTCCAACATCTTTGCCCTCGACGACATCAAGTTCCTGACCGGGTACAACATCCAGCCCGTGGTCGCCTCGGAGGAGGCGCTGAAGCGGGCCGTCGAGCGCTTCTACGAGCAGGCGACCGCCCTCGAAGAGGTGATGGCGGGCTTCGACGACAGTGACATCGACATCATCCAGGACGAGGACGGCCTCGATACCGATGTCCTGAAGCAGGACGCCGAGGATGCGCCCGTCGTCAAGCTGGTGAACCTGATCCTCACCGAGGCCATCAAGAAGCTGGCCTCGGATATCCACATCGAGCCCTACGAGAAGAGCTTCCGGGTCCGCTACCGCATCGACGGCGTGCTTTACGAGATGATGAAGCCGCCGCTGAAGCTGAAGAACGCGATCACGTCCCGCATCAAGATCATGTCGGAGCTCGACATCGCGGAGCGGCGCCTGCCCCAGGACGGACGCATCAAGCTCAAGCTGGGACGGGGCAAGGAGATGGACTTCCGCGTGTCATCACTGCCGACGCTCTTCGGCGAGAAGGTGGTGCTGCGTCTCCTGGACAAGTCGACCCTGCAGCTCGACATGACCAAGCTGGGCTTCGAGGAGCACCAGCTCAGCGTCTTCAAGAAGTGCATCCACCAGCCCTTCGGGATGGTTCTGGTCACTGGACCCACGGGCTCGGGCAAGACCACCAGCCTCTACTCGGCTCTCTCGGAGCTCAACACGGCGGCCGAGAACATCTCCACCGCCGAGGACCCGGTCGAGTTCAACCTGAGCGGCATCAACCAGGTCCAGATGCACGACGACATCGGCCTGAACTTCGCGGCCGCCTTGCGCTCGTTCCTGCGTCAGGACCCGGACATCATCATGGTCGGTGAGATCCGCGACTTCGAGACCGCGGAGATCGCCGTCAAGGCGGCACTCACCGGTCACATGGTGCTCTCCACCCTGCACACGAACGACGCGCCCTCCACCGTGAACCGGCTGCTCAACATGGGCATCGAGCCCTTCCTGGTGGCGTCGTCGGTGAACTGCATCGTGGCTCAGCGCCTGGCGCGCCGGGTCTGCGCGGAGTGCCAGGAGCCCGACTCCGAGCTGACGAGTGAGGAGCTGCAGACGGCGGGGCTCAGCGAGGAAGAGGCGGCGGCTTTCTCACCCGTGAAGGGTGCCGGCTGCAGCACCTGCTCCGAGACCGGGTTCAAGGGCCGCATCGCGGTCTACGAGGTGATGGAGCTGACCGAGGAGCTGAAGGAGTTCGTGTTGAACGGCGCCTCGGCGGTCGAGCTCAAACGAGAGGCGATCCGGGGTGGAATGCTCACCCTGCGGCGCAGTGCTCTCAACAAGCTCCTCGAGGGTACGACCACCCTGGGTGAGGTTTACAGGGTCTCCACAACGGACGGTTAGAGAACGGAGAGTTTCGTCCCATGGCGAACATGCATCAGCTCTTGAAGGCGATGATCGAGAAGGGCGCAAGCGACCTTCACCTGACCACCGGGTCGCCGCCGCAGCTTCGGATCGACGGCAAGCTTCATCCCTTGAAGATGCCGCCGCTCTCTCCCCAGGAGACGAAGCAGCTCTGCTACTCGGTATTGACGGATGCGCAGAAGCATCGCTACGAGGAGACCAACGAACTCGATCTCTCCTTCAGCGTGCAGAAGCTGTCGCGCTTCCGCGGCAACATCTTTGTTCAGCGCGGCAATACCGCGGGGGCCTTCCGCTCGATCCCCTTCAAGATCATGACCTTCGAGGAGCTGAACCTGCCTCCGGTCGTCCTCGATCTCACCAAGAAGCCGCGCGGCCTGGTCCTGGTGACCGGGCCGACCGGCTCGGGCAAGTCGACCACGCTGGCCAGCATGATCGATCGGATCAATACGGAGCGAAACGAGCACATCATCACCATCGAGGATCCCATCGAGTACCTGCATGCCCACAAGGGCTGTCTGGTGAACCAGCGGGAGGTCGGAGCGGACACCGAGAGCTTCAAGGCCGCGCTCAAGTACATCCTGCGCCAGGACCCGGACGTGGTGCTGATCGGCGAGCTGCGGGACATGGAGACCCTGGAGGCGGCGCTCACGGTGGCGGAGACGGGCCACCTGGCCTTCGCCACCCTGCACACGAACTCGGCGGTGCAGACGATCAACCGCATCGTCGATGTGTTTCCGCCCTATCAGCAGGCGCAGATTCGGCAGCAGCTCTCGTTCGTGCTCGAAGGGGTGCTCTGCCAGAGCCTGATACCGCGCGCGAACGGGCCGGGCCGGGTGCTGGCCGTGGAGGTGATGGTGCCGAACGCGGCGATCCGCAACCTGATCCGCGAGGACAAGATCCACCAGCTCTACTCGGCGATGCAGGTGGGTCAGAACAAGTTCGGCATGCAGACCATGAATCAGTCCCTGGCGGCGCTCTACCAGCGGCGGCTGATCACGCTCGAGGATGCCAGTGGCCGCAGCCCCAGCGTCGACGAGCTGAAGGATCTCATCGGCCAGGGTCCGGCGGCCACGGCCGCGAAGCGGCCCAAGCGGTAGGCGGGTCGGGCCGAAACATACGCAGCGGGTCGTTCGCGGCCCAGAGAGGGAGAGGATGCCGCTCTATACCTGGGTAGGACGCACGCGTCAGGGCGCGGCGAAGAAGGGCGTTCTCGACGCGCTCAACGAGGGCGCCGTCACGGCGCAGCTGCGCGCGCAGGGGATCCTGCCGGTCAAGATCAAGGCGAAGGCCAGGGATCTCAGCGAGATCTTCCCCTTCCTCAACCCGACGAAGGTGACGACCCGCGAGCTCGTCATCTTTACGCGCCAGTTCGCGACGATGATCGACGCCGGTCTGCCGCTGGTGACCTGCCTGCAGATTCTGGGCGACCAGCAGCCCAACGCGGGGTTCAAGAAGGTCATCGGTGACATCAAGGCCAATGTGGAGCAGGGCTCGACCTTCGCCGATGCCCTCGGCAAGCACCCCAAGATCTTCAACGACCTGTTCGTGAACCTGGTGGCGGCCGGCGAGATCGGCGGCATCCTGGACACGATCATGAATCGGCTGGCCGCCTACCTGGAGAAAGCGGACAAACTCGCGCGCCAGGTCCGCGGTGCGATGGTCTACCCGATCACGGTCAGCACGGTGGCGCTCGCCGTGATCACCATGCTGCTGGTCAAGGTCATTCCCGTCTTCGAGAAGATGTTCAGCGACTTCGGCGGTGTGCTCCCCGGACCGACCCAGGTCGTGATCAACGTCAGTGACTTCCTGCAGGCCAACATCATGTACATGATCGTTGGGACCGTCGTCACCCTGATCTGCTTCTTCCAGGCGCGCCAGCGCAATCGCGGTTTCCGCTACCAGACGGACAAGCTCGCGTTGCGCCTGCCCATCTTCGGCGATCTGCTCAAGAAGGTGGCGGTGGCGCGCTTCAGCCGGACCCTCGGCACCATGATCGCCAGCGGCGTGCCGATCCTCGACGCCCTCGACATCGTGGCGCGGACGGCCGGGAACATGGTGATCGAGGAGGAGGTCCAGAAGACCCGAGCCTCGGTCTCCGAGGGCAAGACGCTCGCGGAGCCGCTCCAGAATTCGAAGGTGTTCCCGGGGATGGTGGTCCAGATGATCGCCGTCGGCGAGGAGACCGGTGCCATGGAGACCATGCTCTCCAAGGTGGCCGACTTCTACGACGACGAGGTCGACGTCGCGGTCACCGCGATCACGTCGCTTCTCGAGCCCCTGATGATGGTCTTCCTGGGGGGTTCGATCGGCTCGATCTTGATCGCGATGTACCTGCCGATCTTCAAGATCGCCGACGCCATCCAGTAGACGGGAAGGCGGTGACCACTTCCACGCCGCCGGCTCGCGGAGGCTCCGACCGGGAGACGAGGACCGCTCGCCGGCTCGTCTGGCTGCTCTTCGCCCGGCTCGCACTGGCGCTCGTCATCTTCGGGAGCGCTCTGGGCCTCGACTGGCTCGGGCTGGATCTGCCGGAGGAGGCGCGCCACGGCCTCTATGTGAGCATCGCCTTCGCCTTCCTGGCCACGGCGATCTCCGGCGCGGGCTTCCTCCGCTTCGGCCCCGTCCGTCTCCTCGCGGCCCTCCAGCTCCCGGTCGACGTCGCCATCGTCTCCGCCCTGGTCCACTTCACCGGCGGCAGCGAGTCCGTCTTCGTCTTCCTGTACGCCCTGGTCACGGTCTACGGGGCCATCCTGTTCGAGCGGCGCGGCGCCTTCAGCGGCGCCACCCTGAGCGCGGTCGGCTACGGGGCCGTGCTGCTGGCGGCGAACCTGGGCTGGCTGGTGGACTTCTCCCACCGGCCGGTGCCGACACCGCTCGCCATGCTCGGGGCGGTATGGGGCGTGCAGGTGGGCGCGCTCTACCTGGTGGGCGCCCTGGCCAGCGTGCTCGCCCGCGAGCTCCGGCGAACCGGAGAGGCCCTCGATCAGAAGACCAGCGACCTCCACCGGCTCCAGGACCTGTACCAGTGCACGGTCGAGAGCATCATGAGCGGCCTGCTCACCATCGACGGAGCGGGCCGCATCACTTCGTTCAACCCCGAGGCCGAGCGCATCACGGGAATTCCCGCGGCGGACGTGATGGGACGGGACCTGGAGCACGTGATCCCGGGTGCCGGCGAGATGATGGTGAGCCCGTCGGGGCGCGGCGTGGGCCACCGGGCGCGGATCAGTCACCGCAACCGAGCCGGCACCGAGCTCCACCTGGGTCTGGCCGGCTCGATTCTCAAGGACGCCGAGGGCCACCCCGTGGGCCACGTGCTGATCTTCCAGGACGTGACCAAGGTGGTCGAGATGGAGGGCGAGCTGCGCCGCTCCGAACGGCTCGCTGCAGTGGGCGAGCTCAGCGCCAAGATCGCCCACGAGATCCGCAATCCCCTGGCGGCGATCTCGGGCTCCATCGAGATCCTGCGCGCCAATCTCACCACTCCGGGCGCGGAGTCCGAGCCCGGCCGCCTGATGGGGATCGCGGTGCGCGAGACCGAGCGACTCGACGCCCTGATCGGTGACTTCCTGCGCTACGCGCGGCCGCGCCCCCTGGTGTTCGAGCCGGTGGCCGTGGACGAGCTGGTCGGAGAGGTGCTGGACATGTTCGAGTCCTCGCGACCGGAGAAGGTGGAGCTCCAGAGCGATCTCCGCCCGGTAATGGCCGAGGCCGACGCGGCCCAGCTCCGGCAGGTGCTGTGGAACCTGTGCCTGAACGGGGTCCAGGCCATGCCGGAGGGCGGATGCCTCCGGGTGCACACCCGGGCCGTCCGCAGGAGAGCCGCTCAAGGGGTCTCCGGGGCGGGCCGAAACGGACCGCAGACGGAGGGGACCCAACCCTTGGAGGACTGGGTGGAGATCGTGATCCAAGACGAGGGCATCGGGATCGCCGCGGATGTCCGCGAGCAGATCTTCGAGCCCTTCTTCACCACCAGGCCCGAGGGCACGGGCCTGGGTCTCCCGACCGTGCACCGGATCGTGGAGAGCCACGGGGGCGCCCTCCAGATCGAGAGCGCCGAGGGGCAGGGGACGACCGTGCGGATCCACCTGCCCGCGAACCCCCAGGCGGGCCCGGCCGAGGCGGAGTCGGAGGCGTCATGACTGCGAAGGCGCGCATCCTGGTCGTCGACGACGAGCGCAGCATGCGCGAGTTCCTCGAGATCTTCTTCCGGCGCGAAGGTTACGACGTGGTCACCGCAGGCGACGTCGACGGCGCGCTGGTCTGCATCGAAAACGACGACTTCGACGTGGTGATCACCGACATCCAGATGCCCAACAAGTCGGGACTGGACGTCCTGCACGCGGTCCACGAGAGCGGCTCGGACACGGTGGTCGTCATGATCACCGCGTTCGCCAGCACCGAGACGGCGATCGCGGCCATGAAGGAAGGCGCGTACGACTACATCACCAAGCCCTTCAAGGTGGACGTGATCCGGCTGACCGTAGAGAAGGCGCTGGAGAAGAAGCTCCTCGCCCGGGAGAACCGCCAGCTTCGCAGCGAGCTGCGCTCCCGGGTGCGCGACCCCTCCATCATCGGCACCAGCCAGCCCATGCAGCGGGTCTTCGACATGGTGGCCCAGGTGGCGGACACCAAGACCAACGTCCTGCTCAGCGGCGAGTCCGGAACGGGCAAGGAGCTGGTGGCGCGCGCGGTCCACGAGCAGGGCGAGCGCAGCGGCCAGGCCTTCGTCGCGGTGAACTGCGGGGCCATCCCGGAGAACCTGCTGGAGAGCGAGCTCTTCGGCCACGTGAAGGGCGCTTTCACAGGCGCGGTCCAGAACAAGGAGGGGCTCTTCGAGACCGCCCGGAGCGGCACCCTCTTCCTGGACGAGGTGGGCGAGCTGTCCCTGCCTCTCCAGGTCAAGCTGCTGCGCGTCATCCAGGAGAAGACGATCCGCCGGGTCGGCGGCACCCAGGACGTGCGCGTGGATGTCCGCATCATCTCCGCCACGAACAAGCGGCTGGAGGAGGAGGTCTCGGCGGGGCGGTTCCGCGAGGACCTGTACTACCGGCTGAACGTGATCCAGATTGTCTTGCCGCCGCTGCGCGATCGACGCGACGACATCCCGCTGCTCGTCAACCATTTCATCGAGAAGCACTCGCAGGAGCTGGGCAAGCCGATCGAGAGCATGAGCGAGGCCGCCCTGTCCCGCCTCCTCGATTACGATTTTCCCGGCAATGTGCGGGAGCTCGAGAACGCGGTGGAGCGTGCCGTGGCCCTGTGCCGCGAGGTGGAGATTGGTGTGGACGCGCTGCCGCCCACGGTGCTCGAGCCATGCGAGCCCTCCCTTCCCATGCGCATTCCCGCCGACGGCGTGAGCCTCGAGGCGCTGGTGAACGACTACGAGCGGACGCTGCTCCAACAGGGCCTCCGGGCCGCCGCCGGCGTCAAGAAACGCGCCGCCCAGCTCCTGGGCATCTCGTTCCGGTCCTTCCGCTACCGCTTCGAGAAGCTCGGGCTCGACGACGCGGGCTCCGGCGAATCCTGAGCCCACCGCCGTGTCCCGGAGGCGCGGAGTTCAGGCCGAGGTCCTGCTGAGCCTGGCCGTGGTCATGGTGACCGCCACGGCGCTGCTGTCCGCCTTCTTCTTCAAGACCCACGCCGCGCAGCTCGACCGGCTGCGGGGCTTCGTCGGCCGCGCCCTGATCGCCGAGGTCCAGGCGCCGGGTTTCTTCTTCGACGCCGGCACGCCCGGCGCGCGCTGGTGGATCGTGACGCCCGACGGCGTGGCCCGTGCCAAGACGCCGGACGCCGGCCCGATCGATGACGCTCTCTTGGCGCTGGCTGCAGAAGTTCGGAAGGAAGGACGAGCCTTGCTTCAGACCGGCGCACCCTGGGAGCCCATCCGGTTCGCCTCGCGCTTCGGCTCGGCGGGCCAAGTCGCTGCGGCCCGTCTTCCGGCGGCCGTTTCCCCTTGGGCGGTTCTCGGCCTGCTTGTTGCGGACGGCGCAGTCTTTCTCGCGCTCGGAGCCTTCCTGCTGCGCGAGCGGGTAGTGGCGCCGCTGCGCCGTATGGCACACGCAGCGCGTAGTCTGGCGGGGGGTGAGCTGACGGCTCGGGTTGCCGTCGAAGGTGTGGGCGAGGTCGCGGACGTCGCGTGGGCGTTCAACGAGATGAGCGAGTCGCTCGAACGGAGGACG
The DNA here is from genome assembly GCA_027295775.1 of Pseudomonadota bacterium. Taxonomy (GTDB): domain Bacteria; phylum Myxococcota_A; class UBA9160; order UBA9160; family UBA4427; genus JAPUKG01. The sequence continues at coordinate 6,126 of JAPUKG010000102.1, read as the reverse complement.
GGCGCCCTCGAAAAGGCGGTCGCGGAGCTTCGTGATGCCAACCGGGATCTCCGTCGAGCCCGCGCGGGACTCGACCGGGCGGAACGTCTGGCGGCGGTCGGGCGCCTCGCAGCCGGAGTGGCCCACGAGGTCGGGAATCCCATGGGAGCCCTCCTTGCGTTTCTCGACCTCACGCGGCGAGAGGGGTCGCTCTCGGCGGCCGGCGGCCGCCATCTGGACCGGGCCGCAGGACAGGCCGAACGCGTCCGCACCATTCTCCGCCAGCTCTTGGATTTTTCGAGGCCGGCAAGGGGGGTCGCCGCCCCGGTCGAACTGGCTGGAGTTGCGGAGCAAGCGGCGGGGCTGGTTCGGGCACAGAAGCGCTATGCCGGGGTGGAGATTCGCGTCGAGTCTGAGGAAGTCTTGGCCCTGGTCTGGGCCGACGAGAGCATGCTCGTTCAGATCCTGCTGAACCTGCTTCTCAACGCCGCGGATGCCGTGCGCGAGCAGTCGGGCGCCCGGGTGCAGGTGACGCTGCGTCCGGCACCCCTCGAGACTCGCCGAGACGAGGACCGTAGGGCGGCCGGGGTGCGGCGCTCCTTCGAAGTCATGGAGTGCATGATCAGTGACAACGGTCCGGGCATCCCGCAGGAAGACCTCGAACGCATCTTCGACCCCTTCTTTACGACGAAGCCTCTCGGTGAAGGCACGGGCTTGGGTCTCGCCAACGCCCTCCGCCTGGCAGAGGAGCTGGGAGGAAGCCTCGAGTGCCTGGCCGAGAGCCGGATGGGGGGCGCCACGTTCTCCCTCCGCCTGCCGGTGGCAAGTCGGCCGACGGGTAGCCGGCGGATCCGCGGCGGCTGAGCTCTCGAGGGTGCAACGGTCTCTCGAGGGCGCATCCGTGAATGGATTTGCGGGCTACGCAACGGCCTGCGGACCTCGAAGTGGCTCCCAGACTCGGCCGCCCAGGCATGTCGTCAAGGAATTCAACCGGTTAGCCGAATCGGGAGAGTTGGAACGGATCTTGCTCAACCCCCTCGCGGGTTGCGGAGGCGTGATGCACGAGAGCCGAGACAGCGCGGGGTTCAGCCTGATCGAGATCGTGATCGCCATGGCTCTGATCGGCATCATGGCCGGCATCGGCGCCGTCAGCTTCGGCAACTGGATGGGAATGCAGCGGGTTCGTTCCTCGGCCCGCGAGCTGGCGGACGCCTTCATGCTGGCGCGTACCGAGGCCATGCGGACGGGCAACAACCACATCGTGTTCTTCAGTGTTCCGAACATCAACGACAAGGATCCAGTCGGCAACGACATCCTCGATCAACAAGGAATCCCCGTCGTCGTGCTGGTGATCAACGACGGTCCGCAGGCGGCTTCCAACTGCCAGATCGATCCGAATGAGGAGTTGCTCCACGTTCGGCCGACCACCGGGCTCAGGTGGGGCATCGCCACGGCGCCGGTTCGTGCGCCGCTCGACACGACCATCCCACCGATCGCTGATGGGCTCACGTTCTCCGATCCCACGAATCCGGCGACGCCCGTCAACTGGGTTCTCTTCCAGCCCGACGGAATTCCCGTGAACTTTGAAGGCGACCCGGTTCTCGGTTGCGGAACGATCGGAAGCCTGGGTTCGGGCCGGGGGGCTGCATACATCACGGACGGTACTCGGGACTACGCGGTCGTGCTCAGCCCGCTCGGTGGCGTCGATGTGAACGCGTGGGACCCCGATAACGCGAGATGGAGCGATTGATGAAGGTCCGATCAGGCCGACGGGCTCGAATGCGACGTTCGAGAGCGGGATTCACTCTCGTCGAGATCATGATCGCCCTGACGATTCTGGCGTTCGGGCTCCTCACCGTCGCCGCGGCCCAGCTGCACGCCATGCGCGGCGCCCGAAGCGGCAAGCACACCAGCCAGGCCCTTGCGATTGCTCAGAGCCAGATGGAGCAGCTTCAGAGGATGCGCTGGACTTCGCTGGCGCCGACGGGCTGGACTCCGGGAGTCGTCGTGAGCAAGACGGTCGAAGGCCCGGTCAATCAGGTCGAGCAGACTTACACGGTCCAGTGGCGCATCACGAATCTCATACCGAACACCTCGAGGGCTGTCGATGTGAGGGTCGCCTGGGTCGAGCCCAACCGCCCCAATCGCTCATACACCGTCTCCAGTGCACGGTACAACCACGAGGGGCTCTGAAGATGCGGCGCACGGACGGCTTCACCTTGCTGGAGCTCATGATCGCAGGCCTCATCCTGGCTGTGGTCACCACGTACCTGCTCCAGACGTTCACCGTGAGCGAGAAAGCCTACGCGGTGGTCGAGGACGTGACGGAGGCGCAGCAGAGCATGCGCGCGATTGCAGACCTGATCGAGAAGGACATCCGGCACGCCGGCTTCATGGTGACGGAAGCCGGCGCGGTCTGCGGGTTGGACGAGTTCAACTCGCCCGATCGCCTCTATCTCAGCGACGCGGACGCGATCCAGGTGGGGGACCTCGACCCCGACCTCGGCTCGGGCTTCGCCGGCAACAATGTGGGGAGCGGACTCAATACGCTGAACCTGGACCTGGTACTGGAGAAGGCGGATCCGGACCCGGCCTATGACACCAACGGAGACGGAACCCTCGACAGCGACTTCCAGGTAGACGGGGGTGTCATCATCGTCGATCGCGACAACCCCGATCGAGGCACGGCATGCGGGACAGTGGTCCAGGTGACCATCGGTGCATCGGAGATTCGCGTGGACATCGAGACTCCACCCCTTGCTCCGTTGGCGGCCGGCAGCGCGGACCTGATCGCGATTCCGGCCCACGAATACGTTCTGAACGGCCTGATCCTGATGCGCGACGGGCTGGAGCTGGTCTCGGGCGTCGAGGACCTGCAGATCGCCTACTTCGTCGATGCCAACGCCGACAACCTGGTGGATCCAGGCGAATACCTGGGAGACGGGATCGGAGCCGATTACCAGGCCAACCAGGTGGACGCGACGGACATCCGGGAGCTTCGGGTCAATCTGGTGACCCGCACCCAGCTCCAGGATCGGGATTTCGTCGGCGGTCAGTTCCAGACGACCGAGAATCGCCTCGCGATCGCCGGCAACGACGGGTTCCGCAGGCGGGTTCACACCAGCACGGCGCTTCTTCGCAATACCTTCAACCGCGCCGGGAGTGGTTCATGACGCGGCGAACTCAGAGACGAGAGGAGGGCGCAGCGCTGCTGATTGCGATGTTGCTGCTGGTCATGATGGGGATGCTGGGCCTGGCGGCCCTGGACACCGTCACCCTCGACCAACAGGTCGCGGCCTTCCAGAACCAGAAGCGCCTGGCCTTCTATGCGGCGGAGGCGGGAGTGACCGAAGCACTGGCCACGCTCGAGACGACCGGAACGCCGGTTGTCCAGCCCACCTCGCTCGGGGATGCCGCCACCTATCCGTACGGGCAGCCCTCCTACCAGCGGGACCCGACCGGCGGCGTCGCAGACGCGATCAAGCCACTCGACGGCGGGGGAACGATGGAGGGCATGAATCTCCAGACCGTCGGCGACGGGGGCTCGAAGTACCAGCTGCAGTTCTGGCGGATCCGCGTCCTGGGACAGGGGCCGTTCGGCGCGTCTTCTCGCATCGAAGTCGGCGCGGCGGCCTTCAGGGCGAACTAGAGCGTAGAGCGGCGAGGAACGACGTCTCAACCCGGAGGGGCCGGAGAAGTGGGAATGCTCAGGTATCTGCGACGAAACACCAGACGAGCCGTTGCCAGCGCACTCGCCATCCTGCTGGCGGGCTGGCCCCTGGCCGGCCTGTCGGACGAGGGCGACGACCTCTTCCTGCTCAGGACGTCGATCTCCCCGAACGTGGTCCTGGTCATGGACAACTCGGCCTCGATGGACCAGATGGAGTGGCACTGGGCCTCCGGGTGTAGCGACTTCGACAACGATACGTGGTACGAGGCGGACGACGACCTGAGCGACGAGGAGACCCACTGCGGCCGGACGCGAACGATCTGCTGGGCGGACTCGCAGGGGAACGCGAAGTGTCCCAACAACCCCACCTACTGGGACGGCCGCTACCTCAACTGGTACTTCAGCGCCGCCGCCGATCCGTACATCAACGAGATCGACACGGCGATCGCGTCCACTCAGCCCTGCCAGCAGTCGGGCGGGACGGGTCAGTTCGCCGAAAAGTACCGCCGCACGCGCTTCCAGGCCGCGAAGCACGTGCTCCTGGACCTGATCTGCGTGGCGGAGCCGAAGAACGTTCGCTTTGCCATCGCTGAGTTTCGTGAGGCCGACGACGTCGACGACGTCGACCCGAACGGCGGATTCGTCACCGAGGACCTCGGGCGCGCGAACCCCAACCACGCCGGCGAGCTCGAGAGCGCCATCAAGAACTCGCAGATCGCCTCGGCGACTCCGCTCGCTGAGACCCTCTTCCAGATCTACACCTTCTGGATGAGCCGGACGCTGGCCGACATTCCGCTTGGACAGGATGGCGTGACGCAGTTTCCCCGCTACCAGTACGACAAGACCGGGGCTTATAGGACCGTCTCCAACAGCTGGCTCGAAGACGCCATCGAGTTCGAGTGTGAGAAGGCCTTCGTCATCCTGGTGACGGATGGGGACTCGAGCCGAGACGACTTCGACTCGGACCCGAACGACACGTCGAAAGGATTCGACGACTTCGACGACCTGATCGGCGACTACAACAGCGACGGCGAGGTGGAGCTGACGGGCTCGGAGGAGGGTTCGCGCTACCTGGACGACATCGCGCTGTACATGCAGACGAACGACTACCGGCCCGATCTGGCGGGCGATCAACTGATCGATACCTACACCGTCGGCTTCGCGACCGACCCGGCGGCGGACACTCTGCTCGCGAAGACGGCCGATGTGGGCAACGGCCTCTTCCTGCACGCCCGGGACGGAGACGAGCTCTTCCTGGCCCTGTTGACGGCCCTGAACGACATCGTCGAGAAGGCCCAGTCCTTCACGGCGGCTGCCGTGCCGTCGGCGCGGACGCTCGACGGGGGGGACTTCTATCAGACCTACTTCTTCCCCACCAACAAGTCCGCCGCCTGGGAGGGCCACATCCGTGCCTGGCACATCGCCCCGAACGGGGACATCCTGGATGCGAACAGAAACTGCGCGCTGGACGACCCGGATCCGGGCGAGTGCAACAGCGGCACCTTCCTGCCGAGTGCGGTCTACTTCTGGGATGCGCACGAGGAGATGCCCGCGCCGGGGGCTCGCACTCTCGTGGCCTCGAAGCTGGTGGCGGGCACGCCGAGCCTGGTCGACTTCGATGACAACCTCAGCGCCGCGGACCTGTCGATCGAGCCGTTCACCGCGCCCCCGGATCCAGCTCCGAATTCCGCGGTCTATCCGCTGCGGGGCAGTACGGCGCTGAACGAGGAGGGCTTGGCGGATGAGGTGGTCGCCTTCGCGCGCGGCTGTGCGTTCGGAACCGGCGTCGGCAGCGCCGACGTGGCAGTTCCCGCCGCGTGCGCGACGAGACCGGCCGTCCTGGGGGACGTCTTCCACTCGAATCCCACTGTGGTCCGACACCCCAAGGCCGGCCACACGAACGCCTCCTACGCGGCCTTCAAGACGGCCTACGAGACCCGCAGCCGGGTCCTCTACGCCGGGAGCAACGGGGGCTTCCTTCACGGGTTCCATGCAGGCGACTGGGGCCTCTGGAATGGCGTGGCGAATCCGCCGCTGTACAACGAGGGGAGCGGCCAGGAGCTGTTCGGCTTCATGCCCTGGGAGCCGCGGCAGAGGATCAAGAACCAGCCCGTAGACGACCCGACGGCGCGGACCTACTTCGTGGACGGCTCGCCCCAGGTCGCCGACATGTGGCTGTACTCCAACCCGACCACGAGCGCGAAGCTCGCCTATGGAAGCGAGTGGCGCACGGTCCTGGTGGGGGGGCTCCGCCAGGGGGGTCACCACTACTACGCGGTGGACATCACCAACCCGAACGGGGTCCTTGGACCGGCGGGGAACCTCCCCTACCCGGGCTACCTGTGGGAGTTCCCGCGCGCGGACGCTCCCGACGTCTTTGCCGTTGCGGTCTCCGTCGTTCCCTACATTGGCCTGACCTGGGGTGAGCACATCCTACCGATGGTGATGGTTAAGGTCGGCGCCGACTACAACGGGGG
>JAPUKG010000101.1 GCA_027295775.1 Pseudomonadota bacterium | reverse complement strand
CTGTAGCACTAGCAATCAGGGTGAACAACCTGCCTCGCGTGTCGCCGGGCGCTGCGCCCGGGACGGTATCCTGATACCGTGCGCACGAAGCCCAACCGCGCAGGGAGTCGCGCGATGCCGCAGGTCGGCGAGAAGGTGCAGACGGCAACCCAACTCAAGGGCGCGCGGGTCGCCTTCACCGGGCGGCTGGCCACGATGACCCGCCGCCAGGCGCACGACCTGGTGCGGTCGGCCGGCGGCGTTCCCGCCTCGTCGGTCTCGAGCCGCACGGCCTACCTGGTCATCGGCATGCATGGGTGGCCGCTGACCGACGACGGCCGGATGAGCGCCAAGCTCCAGCAGGCCGAGCGCCTGCGGGCCCGCCGCGGGCGCATCCGGATCATCTCGGAGGTCGGCTTCCTGGAGCTGGCCGGGCGCCGCGAACGCAGGCCGGCGGTCCGCAAGGGTTACCCGCTCGATCGCGTCTCAGCCCTCGTGGGCGTGGACCCGGCGACGATCGAGCGCTGGGAGTATCTCGGGCTGGTGCGCTCCGAAGCGGGCACCTACGACTTCCAGGACATCGTCTCCCTGCAGACCATCGCGTCGCTGGTCAAACGCGGCGTCCGCCCGCAGAGCATCCAGCAGAGCCTGACCGCGCTGGCCTCGTTCGTCGGGGGCACCGACCGGCCCCTCGCCCAGCTCAAGATCGTGGCCTCCGATTCCGGCGAGCTTCTCGCCCAGGTCGGCGAGACGCTCATCGCGCCCGACGGGCAGCAGCAGCTCGACTTCGCGCCCGCATCCGGCCCGCCGGACGAGTCGCCCCGGCTCGACCCTCCTCGCGGCGACAACGCCGACGACCTTTTTGACCGGGCCGTGTGGCTCGAGGAGGAGGAGCAGTACGACGAGGCCGCCGACGCCTATCGCCGGACGATCGCGCTCGCGCCGGACCGCTCGGAAGCGTACTTCAACCTCGGCAACGTCCTCCGCGCGACCGATCGCACCGAGGGAGCCGAGGAGCTGTACCGCCTGGCGGTGGCGTTGGACCCGGCCGACGAGCTGGCCTGGTACAACCTCGCCGACCTCCAGGAGGAGTCGGGTCGGTACGACGAGGCGATCGCGAGCCTGCGCACGGCCGTCGGGGCGTGCCCGACCTTCGCCGACGGCCACTTCAACCTCGCGTCTTTTCTGGAACAGGTCGCGCAGTTCGACGAGGCGGCAAGCCACTGGCAGGCGTACGTGCGGCTCGACCCGCACAGCGAGTGGGCCGACGTGGCTCGGGCTCACCTCGAGCGGCAAGCGCGCTCCTGAGGAGGCCACCGGCGCCGGGGGTACGCGGACAATGAGCCCCCGGCTAATCCTTGAGCGCTCCTTTGCGCTGCGCGGCCCATCTATCGGCGGCTCCGCGTGGTAAAAAAACCACGTAAACTACCGCCATGGACCTGTCGCGCATCCTGGCGCTGGCCGGGCCGGGCTCGGAGCGCGGCTGGAGGACCAACCTGCGTTGGTTCCGCCTCATCCTTCTCATCCACATGGCGGCGCGGTCGTACCTGACGATCCCCTCCGGTGCCGACGCCGGGTTCGGGGAGCGCTTGCTGCGGTGGGCGATCGTGCTGGTGGCCCTCGTCGGGTGCATCCCGGGCTACGGATCCTGGGCGGCCCGCCTCGCCGTTTTCCCGCTGTGGGCCACCCGGGTGGCGTCGGTCCTGCTGCTGGTCGAGATCGCGATCACCGTTCCCTTCACCGCCAACCACGTCTTCCTCGAGTTCCTCTGCCTCGCCCTGCTCTCGGTGCTCGACGAGCGCGACGAGCGTGAAGCCGAGCTGCTCCTGCCCGCCTTCCGCTGGCTGGTCGGCATCTTCTTCTTCTACACCGGCCTTCAGAAGGTTCTGTACGGCTACTACTTCGACGGTCAGTTCCTCGCGTACCTGGCCGGGACCGAGGACCGATTCGCCGCCGTCTTGGGGCTGATCATCCCCGCCGACGAGCTGGCGCGGCTCCAGTCGTACAACGATGTGCTCCTGCGGCCTGGCGTCTTCCGGCCGCGAATCGGGGCCGGGCCCTATCACGTGGATTCGGTTCTGTTCGTCGTGGTCTCCAACGGCGTCTATCTCTTCGAGATGCTGGCCGGGATCCTCCTGCTCGTCCGCCGAACCCGCGTGCTGGCCGCCGTCGCCTCGATCGCGTTCGTGGTCATGATCCAGCTCGGCGCCCGCGAGCTGACCTTCGGCGTGCTCATGGTCAACCTGCTGCTGCTCTTCGTGCCCGGTGGGTGGGTCAAACGCCTCCTGCCCGCCTTTCTCCTGTTCTACCTCTACCTCGTGGCGCACAAGCTCGATTGGGTGCCCATGTTCAGCTACTCGCCGGCATGACCTACGAACGCAAGAGACAGGTCGTCTGCGCAGCGCTTATCGCGCTGACCATCTGGCCGCTGGTGCACCACGTGACGGTGCGAAGCCTCGACCTCGACCCGTGGAAGCTCTTCGGCTGGTCGATGTACACCGTTCCTGGCCGGCGGGTGAGAGCCTTCCCCGTCTCCCTCGACGACAACCGGAAGCTGGAGT
>JAPUKG010000100.1 GCA_027295775.1 Pseudomonadota bacterium | reverse complement strand
CCTTGTGGGCCTTCATGACGGCGCCCATCACGCGGCCCACGTCCCTGGCTGTCGTGGCGCCGGAGTGGGCGATCGCCTCCTCCACCCAGGCCCGGGTGGTGGCCTCGTCGGCGAGGCTCGGCAGGAACTCCTGGATGACGGCGAGCTCGTCGCGCTCCACGGCGGCGCGATCCTCCCGGCCGGCCTTCTCGAAGGCCTCGATGCTCTCGCGCCGCTGCTTCTCGAGCCGGCGCAGCACGGGCACGCAGGCGTCGTCGGCCAGCTCGTCGGAGCCGTCCTTCTTCATCTCGTTGATGAAGGCGGCCCGGATCCCGCGCAGGACCGAGAGGCGAGTCGACTCCCTGGCCCGCAGCGCCTCCTTCATCTGCCGCTGGATGTCGTCGGTGAGCGACACGGAATTCCCCCGTGGCGCGACGGTACCACGTCAGGCGTAGCGATCGCGCGCCTGCTGCAGGGTCTCGATGCTGCCCACGTCGAACCAGTCACTGTCGCCCTCGATGCGCCAGGCGCAGACCGGCATCTCGTCGACCAGCCAGGCGATGAAGTGGCCGGGCGCGTCCGGGTTGCCGCCGCCGGCGAGATAGCGATCCACCGCGCCCGCGACGGTGGCGGGGAAGAAGTAGAAGGCGATGGCCGCGAGCCCGGTCTGCGGGTCCGTCGGCTTCTCGCGGAAGCGCACGACGCGTCCTTCCCCATCGAGGGTGACCTCGTTGTAGCGCGAGGCGTCGGGTCCCGGGGGCTGGCGGCGGACCAGCAGCAGGGGCATGCGGCGCGCGGCGAAGGCGTCGTGCGCGGGCGCCAGCGAGAAGTCCAGGAGGTTGTCGCCCGCCACCGCCAGCCAGTCCTCGTCGCCGACCGGCGCCTCCCGGAGCGCGAAGGCCAGATCGCCGATCGCGCCGAGCTTGTTCGCGTCTTCGGTGGAGCCGTCGTTCAGGATGCGCACGGGTACCGTCGTTCTCGGGCTCCGACCCCAGGTGGCGAACGCGTCGGCGAAGCGCGCGTTGCCGACCACCACGATCTCCGAGAGCTCCGGCAGGACGGCGATGGCGTCGACGATCCTCGTCAGCATGGGCACGCCGCCGATCTCGAGGAGCGCCTTGGGGCGTTCTCGGGTCAGCGGGTAGAGCCGGGTGGCATAGCCCGCCGCCAGGACGAAGGCCTTCACGGTGCCTCTGCGGCCAGGCGGGGCCGGATCGCCCGGAAGCCGGCCTGCCGGAAGCCGCCTTCGATCTCCGCAAACTGGTCGGGATCGTCCATGACCCCCACCACCGCGCCCCCCGATCCGCACAGCTTCACCGCTGCACCGCGGGCGCGTCCGATCTCCACCATGCGCACGTCGCGCTCGCCCAGGTCGAAGATCGAGGCCCGCGTGTCGAAGTTCCGGTCCACGCACTTCTTGAAGCCGGCCACGTCGCCGCGCTCCAGGCAGGCGACGCCCTCATCGACCAGCGCCGGGAAGACCTCCATGGCGGCGCGTACCTCGGGGTCGCCGGCCAGCCAGCGGACCTGCACGTTCCGGTGGATCGCCCCGGACGCGCGCCCGATGCGCGGGTCCCAGGCGAGGAAGAGCGGGGGCAGGAGCGCGGGGTCGAGCCGCCGGTACGAGGCGGGCGTGCGGGGCTCGGCGAAGTCCATGTGCATCAGGCCCTCGTAGGACTGGATCACCCGGTCCATGGGGCCGGCCGCGATGCCCAGATCCTCCACCTCCGCAGCCAGGGCCCGCTCCGCCAGCTCGACGCGGCCGAGGGGTCTGTCGAACCAGTGGGCCAGCGCGCGGAGTGTCGCGATCACCAGCGCGCTCGACCCGGCCAGACCGGCCTGGCGTGGTATCCCGGTCTCGTAGCGGAGCTGGAACTTCAGGCACGGGTCATCGTCGGGGATCGCGGCGAGGTCGTCCGCGCCCTCGGCAAAGCGGACGATCGCGGCGCGCACCAGCCGGTCGGCCTCGTAGCAGCCCCGCTCCCGGAGACGCGCCGCCACCTCCTTGAAGTGGGCGCCGTCGAGCCGCTCCTCGGGGTTCGAGATCACCGCGAAGCGGTCTGCCGCCGCGAGCTCTACGCGCGCCTCGAAGTCGAAGATCGAGCACGCCAGGGCCTTGCCGCCGTACTGGTCGGACGGGTTCCCGAGCAGGCCGGCCCGGGCGTAGGCCGTCGCGGTGGTGCGCCGGGTCACGCAGACACGCTATCAACACCGCGGCGCGCGCGCTGGCCTCGGGAGATGGCATGAGGGCGGGGCGGGGCGACGTGGGGCGGTGACCCGATGAAGGAGAACGCGAAGCTCGCGCTGCTCGCCCTCGTGTCGTGCGGCGTTCTCTACCTCTCGCTCGAGGGCACACGATCCGTGGCCCGGGGCGACGAGCCGGGCATCAGTCTGGTGCACGCCTTCCTGGCGGAGCGCGCCGAGCAGCCGCCGATCGAGGCGCTTGCCGACACGCTCCAGAGCCGACGCGAGCTCGAGGCGCGGCACCAGAGCTTCCTGGACAACCGGATCATGCTGGGCAACACGCCGTACGACGACCTGGTGACGACCGATGCCCGCGCCACCTACGACGACCCGGAGGTCGGGCCCCGCTTCAAGCCGAATCTCACCCTGCGCGCCTCACACCTGCGCTCGAGGCTGTTCAACGCGTTCGATCCGGTGAGCTACGGCTACATCGTGAGGCCGGGGTCGGAGCCGGATCCCGAGCTCCTGGACTTCCTCGCGCGCTACAGCCTGCGCGAGGTCACCTGGACCACCGACGAGCGCGGCTTTCGCACGACCGTGCCCCGGGTCGAGTCCGGCCGGATGGTGGCGCTGATCGGCTCGAGCCCCTGCCTGGGTCTCTTCCTGACCGACGAGGAGACCCTGGCCTCGGTCCTGCAGCGCCGCCAGCCGGAGGTTCGCTTCCTGAACGCGTGCTTCGGGCTCACCGTGTCGAAGAACCACGTCTCTCTGACCCGTGAGCTGATCGCGACGTTTCCCGACCCGCTGGCCGGTGTGATCTACACGCTCAACGACCGGAACTACCAGAGCCTGGAGTCCGGGCTGCGATCGATCGACGAGATCGCCGACCTCCTCGACGAGGTGGGCGCCGCCTACCGGGTGCTCATCTACCATCACTACATCTACGAATCGATGCCGGACGTGATGCGCAAGCGGAAGAACCTCGCGAAGCTCTTCGACCGAAAGGCGCGCATCATCGAGCGCGCACGGCAGCGGGGCTTCACGGTGGTCGATCACTACGACGTGGTGGCGCGCTATCGCGAGCATGCGGGCTCGGTCTTCGCCGGGATGGCGCTCTACGTCGACCATGATCACCTCTCCCGGCAGGGGACCGAGGTGCTGGCGGCCTACATTCCCGAAGTGCCCCATAGCGGATCCGACTAAGTGGCGAATCTGGTCCTGGGAGCCGTCTACCGGTACGCCTTCGACCGGGTGCGGCCCTTCGCGGCATCGCTCCGGGACTCCGGCTTCGACGGCAAGGTGGTGCTCTTCTGCGCGGACATCGACCCGGAGAGCCAGCGTCGGATCCGGGAGTTCGGGATCGAGATCGAGCCCTTCCAGCGCCGAAGCGCCAGCACGAAGCAGCGCCAGCGGCGGGCCCGGCTCTGGAGGCGGGTGAGCCGACTCGGGCGCGGCCCCGCGCGACGCTCGAGCTTCTGGCTGTTGCAGGTGCAGGTGTTTCGCTTCTTCCTCTACCAGCGCTACCTCGAGCGAGCCGGCGGAGACTATGGGCGGGTGCTGCTGACCGACGTCAAGGACGTCGTCTTCCAGGCGGATCCCTTCGCGTCCGGCGGGTCCAGGGGGATCGATGCCTTCCAGGAGACGAATCGGCTGGCGCTCCGCGACGAGCCGACGAACCGACGTTGGATGGAGCAGCTCTTCGGAGAGTCGGCCGTGGCCGAGCTGGGAGATTTTCCCATCCTCTGCTCGGGAACCATCCTGGGCGATCCCGAGAGCCTCGTGGCGTACGTCGATCGCTTCCTCCAGGCGCTGCGCGGCGCGTACCAGATGTGGGACCTGGGTGTGGACCAGGGGGTGCACAACTACGTCGTCCGCAAGGGGCTGGTCTCCGACTGCCGTATCGTCCCGAACGGCGAGGGGTCGGTCCTGACGCTCGGCTCGGGATCCGAAGACGAGTTTGGCGTGGACGGGGAGGGGCGGATCACGAACGGCGCGGGGCGCGTCGTGCCCGTCGTGCACCAGTACGACAGGCACCCCGAGCTGGTCGAGCTCGTGAACCGGAAGTTCGGCGCGGGCAGCGGCTAGTCGGACCGCGATCGCTCGGTGGGCCCCGGTTCGGGCAGGTCGGCGGTGGGCCGCATGGACCAGCGGGCCTCCCGCTTCTCCAGCCACGCCACCACGCCCTCCCGCGCGTCGGGGCCGCGACCCAGCTGGCCCAGGACGGCGGCCTCGCGCTTCATCGCGATCTTGGGATCGCCGACTCCCAGGTGCTCCCAGATCATCTGCTTGGTGATGGCCACGCTCACCGGGGCGGAGTTCGTGGCGATCTCCCTCGCGATCTCCCGCGCCCGCGGCAGCACATCCTCCGCGGGCAGTGCCTCGTTGACGAGCCCGATCTGGGCGGCCTCCTCGCCGGTGAAAACGCGCCCCGAGAGGAGCAGGTCGGCGGCCCGCGCCACGCCGACGAGGCGGGGCAGGATCCAGGTGCTGGCCAGCTCCGTGTTGACCCCCCTGCGCACGAACACGAAGCCCAGCTTGGCGTCGACGGCGGCGATGCGCAGGTCGTACTGGAGCGGCATGGTGAGCCCGACGCCCACCGCCGGTCCGTTGATGGCGGCGATGATCGGCTTGCGCACCTCCCAGGGTGCAATCGTCCGCGGCCGCGCCTTCGCGGCCCGCTCGCGCTCGGTGCGGTCGCTGCCGTCGAAGGTACCGCCGGCGCGTCCCAGGTCGGCGCCGGCGCAGTAGGCGCGGCCAGCTCCCGTGACGACCACCGCGCGCACCGAATCGTCCTCGTCGCAGCGGACCAGGTGCTCGTTCACCTCGAAGCCCATCTGCCAGGTGAAGGCGTTCATTCGCTCGGGACGGTTGAGGGTGATCTCGGCGATCCCGTCCCGGACTTCGAAGAGTGTGTGTTTACTCACGACGCGCCCCGTGACCGACCGGCCGGTCAGCCTATCACGTATGCCGGGCGTAGCCGAGCAGCCCCATGGCGGGCGCGAGCTCGTCCTCCAGCCCTCGCGCCTCTTCCTCCGTCACGAAGCGCCGCCAGGCGCTCTCGTTGGCGGTGATGCGGCTCCCCTTGACGAAGAATCCCGACTCGGCGCGCTCGACCGGATGTCCGCGCAGCAGCCGGTCCTCGTCGAAGGCTTCCCCCACGAAGTCGCACAGCTCCCGCAGGGCCGCGTGCGGATCCGCCGTCAGATCCTCGTAGCGGAGCAGGCGGCTCCGGCCGGGACGGCGCAGCCGTCGGGAGACGATTCCGGCGATGACCCGGTAGCGCTCCGCGTACTCGGCCGGGGTCACCTCCATCCAGCGGAGCCGATGAGGGTTGCGCCCGGCCTTGCGGTCGCGCTCGAGGCGCTTGCGCAGGGACGCGTAGCCGTCGACCGGGTGTCGCATGCACAGGATCACCTTCGCCC
>JAPUKG010000010.1 GCA_027295775.1 Pseudomonadota bacterium | reverse complement strand
CGTGGTTGCCGGTCACGAAGAACACGCCATGGCGCCCGCGCAGTCCGGCGAACGGTGCGACCTCCTCGGCCAGATGCGCAGCACTGCCGTCGACCAGATCGCCGGTCACCGCAACCAGATCCGGGTCGAGCTCGTTCACGCGCTCGACCAGATGCCGTGCGAAGCGACGGTCGAGGATCGGGCCAATGTGGATGTCCGAGATCTGCACGATCCGGAATCCGTCGAGCTTCTGGGGCCAGGCCGCGATCTCGAAGGCGACCCGGACCAGTCGCGGCGCTCGCAGCCCCCCGCGCAGCGCGACGCCGCCGGCGAGTAGCGTCAGCAATGCCACGCCGGCGGCGCGCAGGCCCGCCTGGCTGAGAACCTCCGGCTCGGAAACGGAGGCAGCGCTCGCCGTGCCCGTCACGAGCCAGAGAGCCAGGTCCGTCGCCAACAGCAGCGTCATGCTCAGGAACCAGACGCCCATCCAGATCGACGCGCACCAGGCCAGCCAGCGCAAACGTCTGGGCGGCAGCAGCCGCTCACGGATCGGCTCGAGCACGATCGTGCAGCCAAGAAACGCGATGGCGACGAGTGCCAGCCTTCGCCACGGCTCCGCCACGCCCGGGTCGAGCACCAGGCGCGTCGCCAGGTACACGTGGCTCTGGACGAGCAGGCCGATGACGGCCAGGAGGACGAGGGTGATGACGATGGGGCGCACGGGATCCACGAAACAGGCGGGCGTGGCACGAGCATAACGGCGCGACCGCGTGCTGGCGAAGGGCTGCGCCGGAATGCTGGCTGACTCACACCCCCGCCCGCGCTCGATCGGTCGGACCTACCAGCCGCGCAGATCGATCGGCAGTCGCTCGAGCACCTCGTCTCCCGAAGCCACGTGGAAGTACTCGTGGTACGCGACGGTGGGATCCACATGGGCCGGCCAGACACGGATCCGATCGCCAACCCGGAGCTGCGGCTCTGGCGCGAAGGTCACGTGTTCGTCGGAGCAGAACCAGACCTTCGCGGCGTCGATCGTCGGCGCGCCGTGGTCCATGCCGAGCGCCTTGAGCCCACAGTCCGCCACCGCGTAGCGGGCGTTTACCGAGAGGACCGTCGCGAGCACCGACAACGCCGGCACGAAGGGCAGACCGAGGGCGGCGTAGGCGGTATCCATCAGCGCGTAGGAGCCGGCCTGAATCTCGCTGGCGACGTGGTTGATGTCGTAGGTGCCGGTGCCGCCGGCGGACACGACGTCTCCGCCCACGTCGCGGTGTGCCGCCGAGAGCTTCTCCATGCTCGCGGCGACCTCTCGCTCCCGCTCGCTGCGGTCCGGATTTCCGACGACGTGGCCCTCGTAGCCCATCACTCCGCGTACCGAGAGACCCCGGCTCCGCGCGCGCTCGGCGAGCCCGCCGGCCTCCTCCGGTGCACAGCCGCAGCGTGGCAGGCCGACGTTTACGTCGATCAGGACCTCGCGGACGCCACCGACGGCCGCCGCCTCGATGGTCTCCGGCGAATCGACCGCCACGGTGACACGCGCGTCGAGCGCACCGAGGCGTCGGGCGTCCAACACCTCGTTCGCGAGCAGCAGGTCGTCGCCGAGGCCGGCGGCGGCGAGGCCCTCCATCTCCCGGATCGTGGCGCAGGTAAAGCTCTGGTGGCCGTGAGCCGCCTGGCGCTGAGCGAGCGCCGTGCTCTTGTGCGCCTTGACGTGGGGCCGCATGCGCTCGCCGGGCAGCGCCGTGGACATGGCGAGCAGGTTCGCCTCGAGCCGTTCCGCGTCCACGATCAGCGCCGGGGTCTGGAGGTCCGCAAGCCGCATGGGTCACCCATACCACAGAGGGCGCTGCGGCCCGTTCAGCGCTGATCGGAGATGCAGCTCTCGCTAGCTGTTTCAGGTCTGATCCGAAATGCAGCCCTCGCAGACGTAGTTGCCGCCGATGCCCTTCGCCGTGACGCCGGCATAGGCGCTAGCTCCCTTCGGCAGCGACTCGCCGCAGGTGTCGCAGGACTGGGCGCGCGCCAGGATCATGGACTGCCAGCCGAGCACCTCCTCCGCGGGCTCCCTCACACGCGGCCCCTCGGGCTCCGGCTCGACGTCCAGCGGCCGTTCGTCCGGCCGCTCGGAGCGCGCGCGATAGCCACCGGTCCGCCGCCGGCGCTTGCGCCGACGGATGCGCTCCGCCGCCGCGGTCGCCTCGTCCACCACGTCCTCGATCAGGTCGCCGACATTTTCCGTCACCGACTCGACCACTGTGAACGCCTCTTCGAGCACGTTGCGCACGATGTTCGAGACCGGGACCCGCAGCTCCTCCGCCATGCGCCGAATGTCCTCCGACAGCTCCTCCGAGATGCGCGTGTGGAGCACCCGCTCCTTGCGCGCCCGCCGGCGCCGCTCACGCCGCGCCCTCTGCTCGGATTCGCCGTTTTCTTCGTGGGTATCAGTCATGTAATCCATCGTAATACAATGTGATACAAATTCAAGAGCTAGCTTCCCCCCATGCAAGAGACGGCCCGATTCGGGATCGGGGACCTGATCCACCACCGGCGCTTCGAGTATCGCGGCGTGGTCGTCGACGTGGACGCCTGCTTTCAGGGCAGCGAGGCGTGGTACGCCCAGGTGGCGCGCTCGCGGCCGCCGAAGGACTCGCCCTGGTATCACGTGCTGCCCCACGACGCTGTCCACACCACCTACGTGGCCGAGCGAAACCTCGAGTCCGACCCGAGCGGCGACCCTGTGCGCCACCCACTGCTCGAGGAATTCTTCTCGGACTTCCGCGACGGGCGCTACGTATTGGCGCGCGGCGCCGACGCCTGACCTCCGGTTCCTAATCCTTTCTTACTTCGCTCGCTCCGCTCGCTGCGCGCTCCGCCCCGAAGGGCTCCGCTTGCGGGGTCGGGCCCGGGTGGCATC
>JAPUKG010000001.1 GCA_027295775.1 Pseudomonadota bacterium | reverse complement strand
CCTGTCCGCACTCGAAGGGATCCTGCTTCTCGGGGAAGCTGCGTCTCGGACCCACGAGCAGATGGACGGTGAGGAGGGCACCTGCGAGGACAAATGCGATGGCGAAGATCACCAACACACCAATGTACTCGGCGAGCATGGTGAACTCCCCCTCCGTTCAGTCTGCCGTCGACGAAAGTGTGCGTTGCAGCTGGGAAATCGCGCGGGAATCTAGCCATGCGCCCGAACAGCGTCAAGAAACTGGGCGCCCTCGGAGGCGCCTTTTTCGATGGTAGACTCGCCGCATGCCGACCCCCGTGGCAGTGATCGGAGCCGGGAGCTTCGGCACCTGCCTCGCGATCCACTGCGCGCGGGACGGCAGCCGGGTCTCGCTCTGGGCGCGGAACCCCGAGATCACCGACGCGATCAACTGCGAACACCGCAATCCCCGCTACCTGAGCGAGGTCGAGATCCCGCCCCAGGTCCAAGCCACCTCGGACCTGGAGGAGGCGCTGGCCGGCGCGGAGCTGGTCATCTGCGCCGTGCCCAGCCATGGGCTGCGCGAGGTGATGATCGTGGCGGCGCCGGCCCTGTCCGAGGACGCCATCCTGGTCTCGACCGTCAAGGGCATCGAGTTCGAGACCGGGATGACCATGCACCAGGTGCTCGAGGACGTGCTGCCGGAGAGCCACCACCCGCGCATCGTGTGCCTGTCCGGACCCTCCTTCGCCGCCGAGCTCGCCCAGCGAAAGCCCACAGTGGTGACCGTGGCCTGCCGCGAGGAGAGCTACGCCATCTCGGTCCAGGCCACCCTCTCCTGCCCCTGGTTCCGCTGCTACTCCCACACGGACGTGGTGGGGGTAGAGCTGGGCGGCGCGCTCAAGAACGTGATCGCCATCGCCACGGGGATCGGTGACGGCATGGGCATGGGGCTCAACTCGCGCGCTGCGCTGATGACGCGCGGGCTGGCCGAGATCAGCCGGTTGGGCACGAAAATGGGGGCAGAACCCATCACTTTTCTGGGTCTCTCCGGGATGGGCGACCTCCTGCTCACCTGCACCAGCGATCTCTCGCGCAACCGCCGGGTGGGCGTGGCCCTGGGCCAGGGCCGGAAGCTGGACGACATCGTCGCCGAGCTGGGTGAAGTGGCCGAGGGGGTGCGCACGACCCGGGCGGCCTGCCGACTGGCGGAGAGGGTCGGCTCCGAGCTGCCCATCGCCGACACGGTCCGCCAGATCCTGGCCGGCGAGCTCTCCCCGGCCGACGCCGTAACCGCCCTGATGACCCGCCAGCTCGGCAGCGAGCGGATTGAGTCCTAGGCCGCTGGCGGTGCTGCTGCTGGCCCTGCTGGCGTGTAGCGGTGGCGGTGGTGAGGACGCCCTGGCTCCGGACCCGGCCTGCCGGGAGCTCCGCTGGGGGGGCCCCACGGAGACGGCGGGAACCTCGCTGGTCCTGGTGCTGAACGACACCATGCGCCGGGATCGGACCGGAATCTATGGAGGCGCGGCCTCGACCCCGGCCTTCGACACCTTCGCGGCGGAGAATCTATGGTTTGCGAACGCGTTCACTCAATCGCCGTGGACCAAGCCGGCGGTGGCGACCCTGTTCACCGGCCTCTTCCCGTCCCAGCACGGTGTGGCCTCGGACCCCCACGTGCGGAGCCCCGGTGCCGAGCGCGGCGAGGCCGCGATTCTCGAGGCCGACGTCCTCGCCCCGGGCTTCGTCACCCTGGCCGAGCGGCTGCGCGCAGCGGGCTATCGCACTGCGGCCTTCGTCAGCAACCCGTGGATGGAGCGGCGCTTCGGCTTCGCCCAGGGCTTCGACGTCTACGACGACTCGTTTGCCCGCTGGGACACGCCGGGGGAGACGGTCACACGGGCGGGCTTGGCGTGGCTCGAAGGCGTGGAGCCCGGGCAACCCTTCTTCCTCTACCTGCACACCATGGACAGCCACCACCCCTACCCCGAGCTCGTCTTGGAGGAGCTCCTGGAGAGCCGCGAGCTCGCGGAGGACCCCGACCTGCCGGACCGGGCGCGGCGCATGATCGCCAGCCTGGTCCGGATCGAGGGCGGGCGCTCGGCGGTGCAGGCCGGGGTGCCGGTCTCGAGGACGATCCTGGACATGGCGTACGACAAGGGGATGGAGCGCTTCGACCGGGTGCTGGCCGAGCTGCTCGCCGCGCTGGAGGCGAGCCCCGCGGCTGCGCACGCGGCCTGGATCGTCACCTCGGACCACGGCGAGGCGCTCTTCGCCCACGGCTATGGAAGCCACGGCCGCGGGCTCTACGACGACGAGGTCGCGATCCCGCTGGCGGCGCGCCTGCCCGGGGTCGAGGCCAACGCGCTGCCCATCTCGTGCCTGGTCGGGCTGATCGACCTGGTGCCCACCCTGTGCACGTACCTCGGCCTCGCCTGCGAGGAGCCCGGGTTCGGGGTCTCTCTCCTGGATGCGGGGAGCGAGCCGGCGCCGCGCTACCTGGTGACGGAGGGCGTGGGCAAGCACCCGAAGCACCGCGCCCTGCGCAACCGCCGCTACAAGCTCGTGTGGGAGCCGGACGGCCGCCCCGACGGGCAGCGCCCGGAGAATCCCTACTCGCTCTACGACGTCGTCGCCGATCCCGGAGAGGAACGGGACCTGCTCGCGGAGGAGCCTCGGTCGAGACAGGCGACGCGCGCGTTCGCGGCGCTGGCGCCGCTCCTGCCCGGTGCGGTGCCAGGCTTCGACGCGCCCGCGAAGAGCACCGCGCCGCTCGACGAGGACGCGCGCCAGCGCCTGCGCGAGCTCGGCTACCTGGAGGACGGGGAGCGCTAGCG